>JABFSP010000098.1 GCA_013140565.1 Ignavibacteria bacterium | reverse complement strand
ATGTAGATGGCAAAACCGGCGAGCTTGCAAAATCTGAGGACGCTTACACGCATCCCCAGCCGCATGCTTGTTTTATCCAATCAGTCAGTGATGACCTTGTGAACGAAGGCGGCATTATGGATCTTTGGGTTCGTGAAGCGAGACTTTTTAAATACGGGTCAGGCACAGGTTCCAATTTTTCAAATTTAAGGGGCAGCAATGAACCCTTAAGCGGCGGAGGAAAGTCTTCAGGCTTAATGTCGTTCTTAAAGATCGGTGATAGATCCGCTGGCGCGATAAAATCAGGCGGCACAACACGCCGCGCGGCGAAAATGGTTACGCTTGATCTTGACCATCCGGATATCGAAGAATATATCAACTGGAAAGTTGTTGAAGAGCAGAAAGTTGCTGATCTGGTAACAGGCTCAAAACTTCTGAACATACATTTAAACAATGTCATCAAGGCATGTTTTGAAGTACATCCTGAAAACGATCCGTTTGACAGGAAACAGAACAAACATCTTGCCAAGGCAGTAAGTGACGCAAGGAAATCACTAATACCCGAAAATTATATCGAAAGAGTTATCCACCTGGCTAAGCTTGGTGTAAAAGAAGTACATATTCCCACTTACGATACTGACTGGAACAGCGAAGCTTACCTCACCGTTTCAGGACAGAACAGCAATAATAGTGTAAGAGCCACAAATGAGTTCATGAAAGCCGTTGAAAATGACGGAATGTGGAATCTTTACTGGAGAGTTGAGCTTAGCAAAGCTAAAAAAGAAGGCAGAGACCCCGTTGCATGCAAAAAGCTCAAAGCGCGCGACCTATGGGAGCAGATAGCTTTCAGCGCATGGGCAAGCGCTGACCCGGGTATGCAGTATCACACTACTATTAATGAATGGCATACATGCCCCGCAGGCGGAGAAATTAAAGCCTCTAATCCCTGCAGTGAATATATGTTCCTTGATGATACAGCATGCAATTTAGCCAGCTTAAACCTGGTTAAATTCTACAATATAGATAAAGCTGAGCTTGATATTGAAGCATACCGCCATGCGGTAAGGCTGTGGACAATTGTTCTTGAAATCAGCGTTCTAATGGCACAGTTCCCAAGCAAAGAGATCGCGAAGCTTTCATATGACTACCGTACATTAGGACTCGGTTACGCGAATCTTGGCGCATTGCTTATGATGCAGGGCATTCCGTACGATTCACAGGAGGCGCTTGCAATAACAGGCGCATTAACATCAATTCTGCATATGCGTTCATACGCAACTTCTGCAGAAATGGCAAAAGAGCTTGGCACTTTCCCCCGCTTCAAGGATAACGAACAGAACATGCTGCGTGTTATCAGGAATCACCGCAGGGCTGCATACAACGTTCCTAACGAAGAGTATGAAGGTCTATCCATAACCCCGGTTGGAATAAATAAAAGATACTGCCCTGAGCCTCTTTTGCACGCTGCAAGAGAAGACAGCGATATGGCACTTGATCTTGGCGAGCGTTACGGCTACCGCAATGCGCAGGTAACGGTTATTGCGCCCACAGGCACAATAGGTTTAGTTATGGATTGTGATACCACGGGTGTTGAGCCTGATTTTGCACTGGTTAAATTCAAAAAGCTTGCAGGAGGCGGATATTTTAAAATTATAAATGAATCCGTTCCGCCGGCATTAAAGAAACTTGGCTACACCGATAACGAAATTCACGATATAGTTAAATACTGCACAGGTCACGGCTCTATTGTTGGATGCCCGGGCATTAACCCCCACTCTCTGCAGGAAAAAGGCTTTACAGCAGATGTGCTTGCACAGGTTGAAAAATCACTGCCATCGGCGTTTGATATTAACTTTGTGTTCAATAAATACACGTTAGGGGCAGATTTCTGCAAAGATACCCTTGGTTTCACGGATGAACAGCTTGATGATTACAATTTCAACATTTTAAAAACACTTGGTTTCACAAAGGAAGAAATTGAAGCTGCAAACGATTACGTTTGCGGTACTATGACGGTTGAAGGCGCCCCGAGCTTAAGAGAAGAGCATTACGCAGTATTTGACTGCGCCAATAAATGCGGTAAAAAAGGCACACGCTATATTTCCGCGGATGCGCACATAAAAATTATGGCTGCAGCGCAGCCGTTTATCAGCGGCGCTATCAGCAAAACCATCAATCTGCCCAACGAGGCATCGATTGAGGATATGAAACACGCTTACCTGCTTTCATGGAAGCTGGGCATTAAAGCCAATGCGCTTTACCGTGATGGCAGTAAATTATCTCAGCCGCTGAATTCAGTAAGTGATGATGACAGCTTTGAGCATGAGTCAGAGGAAATTGCAGATACCATGAGCAAACCCAATGATATTATCCGCATTGCGGAGCGTATCATTCACCGTTACATTGCAAAACGCCGTAAACTGCCGTTCCGCAGACGCGGTTACACACAGAAAGCTAAGATCGGCACACATTCAGTTTATTTAAGAACAGGCGAATACGAAAACGGGCAGTTAGGCGAAATATTTATCGATATGCACCGCGAAGGCGCGGCATTCAGAAGCTTAATGAACTGCTTTGCTATAGCTGTGTCGCTTGGGCTTCAGCACGGAGTTCCATTAGAGGAGTTTGTTGACGCGTTTGTATATACAAGGTTTGAGCCAAACGGCATAGTTATTGGTAACCCCAATATCAAGATGACAACATCGCTCATTGATTACATCTTCCGTGAGCTTGCAGTAACATACTTAAGCCGAAATGATCTCTCGCACATTTCCCAGGAAACTGAAATGAGAACGAGCCCCATTGACAGCATAAGCAAACTTGATACTGAAAAAGACTACGAGGATGAGGAAATATACTCCGAGCGTTTTATTGATGAGCCTGCGAACAAAAGCGCGATCAAAAGCGAGCAATCATCACCGCACGTACAGCCGCAAAATGTGAATATTTCGGCGGTAAGCTCTCAGCAGACCATTTCAGGCGGCGCGCTGGGGATACAGATGACGGGTCCGGCTGTAATTAAGGAAACAACCACCCACAAGGAAGCCGATAAGATAAAGCAGGCTAAGCTGAAAGGCTACACAGGCGATATCTGCCAGTCATGCGGAAGTCTTACCATGGTACGCAACGGCACATGCTTAAAGTGCATAACCTGCGGCGATACCTCTGGCTGCAGCTAATTGCGAATTAGAAATTACGAATTACGAAAAAGGGAGGCGAGAGCCTCCCTTTTTGATGCAGTCCTTTTAGAAACAGTAAATAATTATTGTGTTTAATTTAGGATTTTCTGACATATTTAAGATGAAAGATGTTCCGTGATATTTGTGCAATTCGTGGTTTAGTCTTTTGTAGATATTTAGAAACAAGATTCCTGCTTTCGCAGGAATGACCTTCCTTCGTTACGCTAAGTAAGGCAGGCAATATGTTTTGCTTCTCTTTGTGTCTTTGAGTCTTTGTGTCTGGCTTTTATGTTTTGATTTTAAGCGGCAGGTCCAGTGGGGAAACAGGACCATGCCGCCTACTAAAGCATATTAATTTATGGATTATAAAATCATACGCTCCAAACGGAAAACGCTGGCGCTGCAGGTTAACAGCAATGCAACACTTATGGTTAAAATACCGTATGGTGTTTCCATGGGGTATGTTGAGCGCTTCATAGAAGAAAAGCGCAAATGGATAGAAAAGAAGCAGGCGCAGTTCAGTGAGCAAAAAATAAAACATAAACCTAAACAATATGTAAACGGGGAAGAATTTCTGTTCGCAGGTAAGTCATATTTATTGGAGATTGTTCCCGGCAGCTCGGCGCGTATAGCTCTCACTCCCGATGGTAAGCTTCGCATTACCGAAAAATGCCTTGATGCGCCGAAGCATTACATAGAGTGGTTCTACAAACAATTCGCTAAACGACACATAACAGCCCGAACAAAAGAGATAGCAGAAGTATTCGGCTATAAGTTTGCATCGATAAAAATTAACAGCGCTAAGACGCGCTGGGGCTCATGCTCAATGCGGGGTAATCTGAATTTCTCGTGGAGGCTTGTTATAATGCCCCCTGAGATGATAGATTACGTTATTGTTCATGAGCTGGTTCACCTGGAAATTAAGGATCACTCAAAGCGCTTTTACGCGCGTATGAACGAGCTTATGCCCGATCACAGGCGCAGAGAGAAGTGGCTGAAGGTGAATTCAGGGATGACCAACATATGAGATAAATATTGAGAATTGAAGCAGCCTGCCTTAAAACTGCATCTCATTTTGTGATCCAATAATTACTAAGGCGGCAGGCCATTCCTCCGCATGGCGGAGTAAGGCGTAGCGAGCCATGCCGCCTACTTAAATTAAAGAAATCCACAAAATTCGTGTAATTCCTTCTTTCGCTCCGCTCTTTAAGGCAAGCGTGAAATTTGTGGTTAAGGCTTTTCGCTTTCCGAATGAGATCCTTCGTTCCTGCCCTAACGGGCAGTCTCTCAGGATTTAGGGTGAATTTAGTGTCAATTTTTCGGTGGAATAGAAATGATTATGCCCTTATTTTTGTATTAATATAAAATGAACAAGTGATGGAAATGAAATATTTTCAATTGCCGCCCGCGGCAGAAATGAAACGCGCTGTTTACAGCAAAGATAAAAGTTATGACGGGATATTCTTTGTAGCCGTAAAGAGCACAAATATATTCTGCAGGCCCGCATGCACGGCACGCAAACCTTTGGAAAAGAACATGGTATTTTATTCATCAGCGCGCGATGCGCTGTTTGCAGGCTACAGAGCCTGCAAACGTTGTAAGCCATTGGAGCTCAGCGGCACTCACCCTGATTGGGTGCAGAAACTGCTTGCTAAAATTGATGGCTCCGAGGATAAACGTATGCGCGATGGCGAACTTAGGCAAATGGGGGTTCCCCCTGAAAAAGCGCGTAGATACTTTATGAAAAATTACGGTATGACCTTCCACGCATACCAGCGCAGCCGCAGACTTGGCTCAGCATTTACGCAGATACGGGAAGGCTCGAAGATTGATGATGCGGTTTTCAGTAATGGTTATAATTCACACAGCGGTTTCCGCGATGCATTTTCAAAAGTATTCGGCAAACCGCCGGGCAGATCAGAATCCACGGATTGCATTGTAACATCGCTGTACCAAAGCAGGCTGGGTCCGATTATAATCGGCGCAACTTCAAAGGGAGTGTGTCTGGTTGAATTCAGCGACCGCAGAATGCTGGAGTACCAGCTTAAAACACTTCGCAGGAGATTTAACGCGGCGATAATTCCTGGGAGCAATAAACATATTGAACAGGTAAAAAGTGAGCTTGATGAATACTTTAAGGGTAACTTAAAAAACTTTAAGACTCCGTTGGTTTACCCCGGCACTGATTTCCAGGAGAATGTTTGGAATAATCTAAAAAAGATACCATTCGGCAAAACCATTTCGTATATTGATCTTGCAGAAAAGATAGGATTAAAAGGCGCTTCGCGCGCCGTTGGTACGGCAAACGGAATGAACAGGATCGCGATACTTATTCCCTGCCACCGCGTTGTGAATAAAGATGGCAGGCTTGGCGGGTACGGCGGCGGTTTGTGGCGCAAGCAGTGGCTGCTGGATCTGGAAAGAGGCCACACATCCTGAGGAGCAAAGCAGCCTGCCTTACAACTGCGCAGCTGGAGGAAGGAAGGATCTTATTCGTAATGCCTAAAATAAACCCCCATTTATGCAAACGGGTATTTAGTATTTTCGTTTAATTTATCCAAATGCAGTTCTAACGCTTTTCATCCCTCCTTCAACTGAAGGCCGAAGGACTGTCCCGGACATGTGGGGAGTATATCTGTAATTTCCGTCAAATGTTTATTATTGATTATTTTATCACCTGAGTTGATTGACGATGGGGGTTTTTGCAAAGGAGGGGAGATGTTGTAAAAACTTAATACATCTGCCCGATTATATTTCGCAATAAATTTTCCCGTATATCATTTTTCTTTTTTCGTTAAATTGCTTCAATTCCAAATTTACATTATGTATGTTTGCCTGCATATACAGGTATGAGTTTAAAATTGAAGAAAATTGATTACACAAAATACCCGGTGCCGCGCATACGGCACCATGCCAATCCCGTACTGTACTTTCCGTTAAAGCAGCACAAAGGAAATAATTTTTACTATCCGCCGGTTTTTGATGAAATACGGTGGGCTGAAGTACTCGTCGACGGCAGGCCGCCTGATATGCTGGAT
>JABFSP010000396.1 GCA_013140565.1 Ignavibacteria bacterium | reverse complement strand
ATATGCAAGTCCTTTAGGTTATTTCAGTAAAATTAATTTAATAATATGAATATTTTCGTAAGTTTGAAATTTGCAAAAATATACTCCGCTTGTATGTTCATTTCCAAACCAAATTGTTTCATAAGTCCCGGCTTGTAATTTCTTATCTAATATTTTTTCGACCAGCTTTCCTGAAACATCATAAATATTCAATTTTACGTTTACAGGTTTAACTATATCAAATTTTATCTTTGTGGAAGGATTAAAAGGATTCGGATAATTTTGATGCAAAGCAAATTTTACAGGAACTTCATTTGAGATCTGTATGATACCGATTCCACCGCTTATGGTTTTCAAAATTACGCCATTTTGCCCGACAGCAAGACCGTTTAATTCATCTGAAAAATCAATGCTGTAAAGATCACTTGTAATACTGATAGGCTGGTTCTGCCAGTTTAATCCGTTGTTTGTAGTTTTTAGTATTCTTCCCGTTCCGCAAATGTAGCCGGTGGAATTATCTGAAAAATTCACTGAATACAACCCGCTGGTCGTGCCGCTTGTAATATTACTCCAGGTTGCTCCTGCATCAGTTGTTCTTATCACCCTGCCCCCTATCCCGCATGCAATACCGTTATTACCATCAGTAAAATAAACTGCCCTCATATCATTTGTTACATTGGTTGTAAGCTGATTCCAGTTTACTCCGTTATTGGTGGTCTTTAAAAGTAATCCACCGAACCCCGAAGCATACCCTGTAGCAGCATCAGTAAAAAATACACCGGTTAATTCTACATTTACACCGCTTTGCTGCACCTGCCACGTATCGCCTGCGTTGTTTGTTCGTGCAATGGTACCGTTCAATCCAACTGCCGCGCCGTTCTGCGAATCAGAAAAATGGATATTAACGAAAGTATTATTCGTTCCGCTGTTAAGGGTCATCCAGTTTACACCACTATTAGTAGTTTTAATGATTATTCCAAGCTCGCCCGCGGCAAATATGTTTTCACTATTCACATATGTTATGCTCCTTAGGAATCTATTGGTACCTGTAGTTAAAGCAAACCAGTTTATGCCGCCGTTTGTTGATTTCAGAACGATTCCGTTTATTCCGCATGTATATGCGGTATTCTGGTCTGTCATGACCACGCCAAGCAGAGTTGAGGTAGTTCCGCTTGTTTGCTGCTGCCAGCCATTTTGAGCAAGCACTTCTGAGTTTGCCAAAACATTTATGAAGATAAAAAAACTTATTGTACTTAATAAGAATTGATTTTTCATTTAAGTAATATCATTTTTTTTGTTAAAGAATAATTACCTGCATTAATTGAATAAAAATAAATTCCGCTTGCAAATTGTGAACCATCCCATCTGGCCTCATATGAACCCGCTGTCATTTCCCTATTGGCAATAGTTTCAATTATTCTGCCAAGTGCATCATAAATAATTAATTGAACAAACACACCCCGTCCTTCGGACACCTCTCCCAAAAGGGGAATATTAAATCGAATTTTTGTAACGGGATTGAATGGATTAGGGTAGTTTTGTAACAAACTGAAATCTTCAGGTATCTCATTGCTGTTCTGTGATATACCAATAATATTTCCCGATTCAGAAATCGTGATGTGCTCATTTGGCTGAACATTTGTGAAATGATGCGTCAGCCCGTTTATCCACTCAACTTTTATTGAATCAATAACCACGGCGCTGCTTAACCCGAAATGCAGCCATAAGTTCTGGCTGTTGTAGCCTGATTGCGGAGTTATTTCCTGCATCTGCCAAATGGCATTTCCGTTAATTATTGCTTTTACACGCACTTTTGTTCCTATGGCAGCCTTATTCGATGTAACACCTGTACAACTGATGGTAATCCAGTTATTGCTGTTACCATCATTGTGGAAAAGGAAATTTTTCTGATTCAGCCTGTTTGCAACATAAATATCCAGTTGGCCGTCGTTATCAAAATCACCTGCCGCGCAGCCAAATGAGTTGGCAATATTGCCTGCAATTGTACCGGTTGTTACTTTAGTGAACGCATAGTTTGGATAGCCGCTATTAAGGTACAAAAAACCGCTTAAGGTCCCGTCATTTGCAACAAATAGATCAAGGTCGCCGTCATTATCAAAATCACCCCAGCAGCTTCCAACAGAATTAGCAGGATCGTTGGAAACAATTCCTGTATCAATCGGCAGCATATCATAATTTGGCGGACCACCGTTTATGTACAACCTGCTTTTCTGGTTCAGATAGCCAGAGGTAAAGAGGTCAAGATACCCGTCATTATTATAATCACCCCAGCTAGCCCCCAATGTGGCGCGGGCATCATTTAAAATTGTTTTGGTAAAAGTAAGATTTCCGTTATTCTTATAAACAAAATCATTCTGAGTGCCTGCATTACCAACAAAAAAATCGGGAAACCTGTCATTGTTATAATCTGCCCACTGACCGTCAATTGAAAAATTCCCGCCGTCATTCAGAAATGCAGCAGTATCAATTTTAGTAAACGTAAAGTTTGGTAGTCCGTTGTTTAAATACAACAGGTCGTTTTGAGTGAAGTTTATCATAAACAGGTCAACAAGCCCATCACGGTTAACATCAGTCCACCCGCTGCTGTTGCTGTTAGGCATATCGGTAACAATACTGCCTGTTGTTACTTTGGTAAATGTTGTATCACCATTGCCAATGTAAAGGAAATTTCCGAAACTGTTACGGTTAGTTACAAACAGATCAAGATTCACGTCGTTGTTAAAGTCACCCCACGTACCGCCTATAGAAGTACCGCCATCATTAACTATGGCTCCGGTTGTAATTTTTACAAATCCGCCGCTTTGGTTGTTTAGGTACAGTGAGTTGTTTTGGCTTACAACATTTCCGTTTGAAACAAAAAGATCTAAAAAACCATCGTTATTGAAATCTACCCAGCTTACTCCGGTACTTTCCATTGTATCGTTAACTGCGGAATTTAAAGGATTTGTTATTTTTGTGAATTGTGGTTGTGTGTATAAAATTGAACCATTGAATAAAAGCAGAAGAAGGATCAAATAAAATTTTTTAAAAAATGAAATCAATTTCTTCATAATGTTAAATTTGTATTAAGCCATGCAGTTAAAAAAACATATTTGGAAAAAACTAAGGAGCGTAATTATTTTAACAAGACCATCTTTCTTGTTTGTATATCCTTACCGGATTTGATGCTGTAAAAATATACTCCACTGGATAAAGCCCCGGCATTCCAGTTGATTTCATAGATTCCCGGTTTTAGCTTACCATTAAGCGGCACTGAAACTTCTTTGCCGGTCACATCATAAATTGTAATGTTTACATCTGAAAAAAAAGGATTACTGAACCTGATCTTTGTTGATGGATTAAATGGATTTGGATAATTCTGTTCAACAGAAAAATTAACAGGAATATTGCCGTTAATCTGCTGAATTCCAATCGGATCAATATTTTGCCCTTCATTTGCTATGTAATGCTTGTTAAGTAAAACATTTGTATAAACATCATGAATTCCGCTTGGCCATCCGATTATAAGTGAATCAATCAGAACAGCATTACCAAGTCCAAAATGCACATTAAGCATATTATGGCAATCAAAACTGTTTTGAGCAGAAACTTCCCTCATTTGCCAAACCGGATTTCCATTAATAACAACTTTTACATGTACCTTTGCTCCAATACCTGATTTATTGGAACCGTTCGCTGGACCTGAACCTATGCATTTGATGCTTATCCAGGAGTTTCCGTTTACAAGGTCGTTTCTGTATAATCCTTTTGAATTTGTAGTTCCTGAAACAAATAGATCAAGATCACCGTCATTATCATAATCTCCGCTGGTAGCGCCATAATTTGGACCGGCATTTGTTACAATTGGAATATTTGTGACTCTTGAAAATGTACCGTTTCCGTTATTATTATAGTACTTTGAAGGAGGTCCCGGATCCGGTCCGTCTATTGTAATAAAACAATCCTGATCCCCGTCATTATCAAAATCACCCCATGTGTTTGCAAGGAACTCTCCATCATCTGCAACAATATCACCGGCAGTTGCAGGGGTCATTCTTTCATAAGAACCATTATTATTTTTATAAAGTCTGTTTTTAATACCAAGCCCCCAGTTTGTTACAAAGCCATCCAAATCGCCATCATTATCGTAATCTATCCAGCTCCATTGCTGTCCGTCAATACTATCTGTCGCAATAGGGCTGGTTGTGATCCTGCTGAAAAATGGCACTGAAGTTTCTGTCAAGTTATTTTTATAAAGGTAATCGGGCGCAGCAAAGTTTACAGGACCGGAACCAATAAACAGATCAAGATCTGCATCCATGTCATAATCAGACCACGCCGGAATTGTAAAAGGAGCTATAGTATTTGAGACCAAAGAAGTATCGATCCTTGTGAAAGCGCCGTTACCATTATTAAGAAACAACCTGTTGGGATGTGAAGGAGGATTCAAAAAACCATCAGGGTAAGTAATTATTAAATCAACATAACCATCCTTATTATAATCTCCCCATGCACAAGCCCATCCTGAATTACCAACACTGTCACCAATTGCTCCTGAAGTAATTTTGCTGAATGTCCCGTTTCCATTGTTTTTATACAGGAATGAACCCCTGGGAGAATCACCAGTCATGAACAGGTCAATATTACCATCATTATTATAATCTGCCCATGAGTTGCCTTTGGATGAACCCGGGAATGTTATGGGGTTTGGTGCGATTCTTTGGAAATTTCCGTTACCCAGATTCCTGTATAACGGAAAAGCTGAATTATTCTGACGGTTAATGAACAGATCAAGTAAACCGTCATTATCATAATCAACCCAAGTAGCCCCTGCATACGATCCGGGAAGAGAACCGGCATCGCTGACAATTGGATTCGAAGGATCTGCTATTTTCACAAAGTTCTGTGAAAAAATTGAAGTAAAGGAAATAAAGAGGGCTAAAATCATTAATTTTTTCATCATAATACAAAGGTATTCTGAATAATGCTGAGTTGCTAATTCAAAATTGTGAATATTCATAGTATTCATATTCGATATATGTACCAATTATCATTAAATAATGTTAAATTATAGCATAATAATCGATATTTCCATAATTATTCATAGATTTTAAAATGAGGGCAAAAGAAGATCTTCATAGGCTGATCAAATCACTATCTCAAACGGAAAAAAGACATTTCCGGATCTTTTCATCATCAGGCAGCAGAAATAAGAACTATCTGAGTCTGTTCAACGAAATTGATTCACAAAGAATTTACAGCGAAATTGAGATCAGGAAAAAATTCGCCGGTCAAAAATTCATAAAACAACTTACATTCACAAAATACTATCTTCAAAAACAAATCTTAAAAAGTCTTTTAAATTATAATTCAGAAAAATCAATTGATCTCAGACTGAATAACCTGGTTTTTAAGGCACAAATTCTGTTTGATAAAGCCCTCTACAGTGATTTTAAACGCACCACTTCATTAGGTATATTATTGAGTAAAAAATATGAAAGGTTTGAAGCAGCCCTTAAATTTCTGGAACTCGAAAAAATATGGATATACAGAAAGTTATACAGGAACGAAGATACAGAAACGATCTTTAAAACCGAAGAAGAAGTCATAAAAAAAATAAACAATCTGAATGAATATTATAAAATTGTTTCATCTTTGGAAAAGAATTACAGGGAAAGAGGTGTTGTAAGAAGCAAAGAAGATCTGAGCTTTTTAAAGAATAAAGAGAATTGTTTATTATTGAAAAATGAAAAATCTGCACTTTCGGAAAGAGCAAGGGAACTTAGGTTATACGCCTTACAGCTGATTGAAGATACCAAAGTCAATTGCGGAAAGATCCTTAAGTACAGCACCGCCAGGCTTAATTTGATTAAAAAAAATCCACTGCCTTTTGAAGGCCGCGGACTGAATTACTTTCACGATATATTATTTTATGTAATTTTAAATTCAATAAGACTTAACAAGAACGAAAATGTAGATTCGTTTTTTAAGTACTTAAAAAGAAACACAAAGCCAACACTTAACGACAGAATTTCATATTTCCTTATTGAATCTGCTTACAGAATGCAAAAAATTTTCATAAATAAAAAATGGGCAGATGGGCTGGAGCTTATTAAAGAAATAGAATCTGAATTCGAAAAATATCCGGGAATGATTGAATTCGATCTTGAGATGTTACTTTACAACAATTTTTCTACAATTTACCTGATAAATGAAAAATACAATGA
>JABFSP010000209.1 GCA_013140565.1 Ignavibacteria bacterium | reverse complement strand
GTCCCTTTACCAGCTCGGAACTTACTCCAACTTCAAGTCCTGTTCTTTTTGATACAGCCGCATTCCTGAAAAAAACATCGCCATCTACTACAAAAGGTACAATAACATCTTCTATTTTTGTGTTGTAGAAAGCTATTTCAAAAAATGTATTTTTGAAATACTTCTTTTTTAGACTTAACAATTCACCCTTTATACCAACCTCAAAACTGGTTGATTTCTGAGCTTTAAGATCCGGATTCATAGTATGTAATCCGCCATCGGATGAATAGACATAGTTATCTAATTCATTTCCGGCAGGAGAGTCAAATCCGAAACCAAATGATGAATATAGCGCAATATGCGGTGTAAGTTTAAAGTTCAAAGCTGCCTTTGGAGTAAAAGCATCAAATGTCCTCGAGGTGTCCCTGAATCCGGCAAGTTCATCCTGGAAATTATAGATGACCCTGTCATACCTTCCGCTAACCAAAAACGAGAGCTTCTGGGGAACAATATCGATCTGGTTCAATGCGTAAACCCCAACATTGGAAATAACTTCGTTTGCAAGGCCAAGAAGGTCATCGCCTTTCTCTCCGTTAACATTATCAAATTCCCTCACCGGACCATCCTGGTAAAACAGGTCTGTTCCAACAGTGAATTCATTTGTCCTTTGTTTGGATTTCACTTTGCCGCCAAAGACATATTTATTTACATACCTGAAAGTTCCGCCTATGCCATACCTCGTAAATATCCTGTACGTTCTGGCTGTCCTGTCAAATATTTTTACAGTACCGTAGGTTGTTGCTTCCAGCGTATGTTTCATACTGCCTTTTTCAAAGCTGGTAAGCAATGTTATGCCAACCCTGCCTTTTTTCGATATTCTCTTTTCATCCCTGCTTAAGGAACGGGAATTTGCAGCAGTATCGTTTTCATTATACTGCGTTAAGGTCAGCGAGCCCGGTAACTTTATAAGTCCGGCTACATAGTAACCGTAAACAGAAAGCTTTGACTGCTGAGTAAAATCAACTTCCAGTAAACTGTTAAGCCTGTGCTGGTATTCCTGGCTATGCTGCCTGTACCCTTTATAATTCTGGTAACTATAGGCTGTCATAAACCTTGAATTTTTACCGTTGATGCCAAGCTTAAAGCCGTTTTTCCTCAGGTCATATGAACCGAATTCGTTATTGAGCTGCAAAAAGGATATCGGGAAGAATTTATCAGTCATAAAGTTGATAACACCTCCCGGTGCATTAGCGTATAAAGAGGATGAGTATCCCCTTACTACTTCTATTCTGCCGATAGCGTCAAAGTCTATCGCTTCGATCCTGGTCTGCCCGTCAGGTTCTGATTCGGGAATACCGTCAAGCAGGATCCTTACACCGCGTATTCCTGTGTTCGAGCGGCTTCCGTATCCGCGAATAGTTATTCTGGTATCGTGATTTCCGTATCTTGGCTGAAGGAATAAACCGGGTACGGTCAATAATACATCCTGTACACCTATCTTACGGCTGGTTATCCAGCTGTTCTGGTTTATCCTCAATACCGGATATGGTATATCAATGATTTTTTGCTCCAGTCTTGTACCCGTTATTACTATCTCATCTGTTTTGTATTCAGATGTATCAGTTTCATCATCCTGTGAATACAAAGAAGGACTGCTTATTAATAGTATTAACAACAGAGCAAGAAACCTATAATCTTTAAACATTATATGCTCCTGTATTAGTTATTTAATGTTATCATTATGTAAAAATATTGAAGGCAGGGGGTATCTGTATCCATAACGCCGTATAGGCGAAATTCGGTCAACACCTGCCTTCATCTAATCACAAATGAAATAAAGCTAAAATCTTAGCAATGATTTTTCCTCTGGTTACATCAGTTAATGGTTTACTGAACCAATATGATTAAACGGAGGATGCCAATCATATTGATATATCAGCACCCGGTTAAACTTGATGTAATAAAAAAAGATCATTGCAATTTGAAACACTGATTTTATGTATGTACGGGCAATTCAGGAGGAGCTCTTCCGCGGTAGATTTCAGAGACGTCACTTTTTGGAGGAACAAAATTAATAAAGTTGAACACGCCAATAACAGGCGGATCAATTTTTAATGAATCTATAATTTCAGCAGCATCAGCAGTCTGAGTTTCGGTCAGAATACAGGCGAAGAATATGAATTCGCCTTTTGCCATTTCTTTGGTAAGATCAGCTCCCACCACGAAGAATGAAACAAACAGCGATATCAATATCGAATCAACGATCCCTGAGTTTTCAAGGAAAAGCGGAGTAGACTTGATCTTCCTTACTAAATTTCCTGCTGCTCTTAGCAAATTAGTATTATACCGGTTGATTAAAAAATCCTTTAATAAACTACTGATATTATAATAAAATTATATTGTATTTAAAATGATATAATACTTTCAAATATTAATCATTTTAGTTAGTTCTTACAGTAATCATGGTAAATTTACACTAATACTAATAAAAAAGGGCACTACCACTATTAAATGGTAATACCCTTGATAAAAAACTAATATTCTAAAGTGATCTAAACAGTATTCAAGATCTGCTCGCGCTGGTCAAACATTTTTATAAGTTCATCCATAAGCATTCCAGCTTTTTCCATATCAGCCTTAATATCAACATTTGCCTTTGCATTGTTATCCATATCTGTGCATGCCGCTGAAATTACATCAACATTGTTCAGCAGACTTGCGTCAAACTGGTACAGTTGGTTAAGTTTATCTTCCTTAACTTTTACAACATCAAAAGCTCCGCTGTAGCCGCGCGCGGCTGCTTTAAATTTTCCAACGCAAAGCTGAAGCTTTTTATCGAGTTTTTCAATGCCATCTGTCTCGAACAGCTTTCCTTTCTGCGAAAGGCTTAACACTACATTTTTCAGCTTTGCATGATTTGCATCAAGCCTGGTTGCCAGTGTATTCCTTAAAATTGTATCAAGTTCACGGGAGTTATCCCTGTTAACATACCCGTCATATCCGGGGATTATCCTTGTGATCTTCTCGAGGAAGTTCTCTTTTGATTTTACAGCGTTAAGCTGTGAATTTAGATCTGTCATTTTATGTTTTGTTTAAATTATAAATTTATTAATGAACAAAAATACTATTTCCGCAGGTCAATTCAAATAGATTCCCGGTGCTTTTCGCTAAAATATAACATTGAAATTTGCTGAAACCACCCGCAATTTGGAAACAATTTGTAAGATTAATCGGGTTTTTTTATGCAATATTGACTGAGAAATATACGGTTTTTGTGATCAATTAATCCTCAATTTCATTTTATACCGAAACATTTAACAATTTTTCTCCTGAATTTAAATACGTTAACACTGAGTAAAAGGTCAATGCTTTAGTTTGCAGATAAGTTTATTTCATATTTTTAAGCAGTTAAATATATTATATTTGACTAAGATTTCATTTTAAAATCCTGATCTAATTACAATGAAACTCATATTTTCCTTTCTTATTATACTCATTGTTTTTGCAAATGGTATTTCTTCACAATGGATAGAGCAGCAATCCGGTGTGACAACATCATTAAATGCTGTATATTCATCGCCAAATAATGTTAATAATGCATGGATATGCGGAGATAATGGAGTGGTATTAAGAACCACCAACGGAGGAACAAACTGGATAAATGTTTCATCTAACCTTCCTGTTATTTATAATTTCACATCAATAATAGAAACAGGTAATCAGAATGTTTTAATAGCAGGTAGAAATTCCGGAAGTAGTTCACTTGTGTACAGATCTACCAACGGCGGCCTGAACTGGATTCTGGTTTTTTCCCAGGATTTAGTACAATACTATGGCTTTGCTAATCAGGGCATTTTACTCCTTATCGGTTCACCATTGAACGGCAGGTGGCAGATCTGGCGGTCTACGAATTTTGGTACTAACTGGGATTCGACCGGTCTAAGGTTGTTCCAGTCGGGCAATGAAACCGGTTTCATTAATTCAGTGTGGTCGGTTGATAATATGATCTGGGTCGGCACAAATAACTCTAAAATTTACAGCAGCCCTTCGGGTGGTGTAACCTGGAATACGCAGTCAATTTCGCCTGAAACCGAATCAAGAGTAGTTGTCTTTTCATCTATCTTAACAGATGCAATAGGTTACGGATTTTCCGGTGGAACCAATGCGCTTAAGTCTTCAAATTCAGGCACTAATTGGCTTCCGGTTAATACTCCCGGATCAGGTATAATAACTGCAGCGGCAATCGGCTTTGGTACTACAGCATCAAACTGGTATGCTAAAGGGAATAAAATATACGCAGGTGTAAATGGAGATAATTTCAATTTTCAATATACTTCTCCATTTGGAAATTATAAACACATGCATTCAAATTTAACGAGCAATACTGTAGTTTGGGCTGTGCGCGATAATGGCGGCATTTCCAAATATACCGGTCAGATCGGCATTCAAACTATTTCTAATGAGATCCCGAATTCTTTTTCACTATCTCAAAACTATCCCAACCCCTTTAATCCGTCAACAAAAATTAGGTTTGCAATACCCCCACTTAATCTCCCCCTGACAGGGGGAGACAGAGAGGGGGTCATTTTAAGAATTTACAATGCACTCGGCAGCGAAATTACAACCCTCGTCAATCAGCAACTCTCTCCAGGCACATATGAAGTAGACTGGGACGCTTCAAACTATCCAAGCGGATTGTATTTTTATAGATTAACATCTGGTAGTTTTACCGAAACAAAAAAAATGATCTTACTTAAATGAAAAATTATCTTTCATTATTTGTTATCCTGATTTTTCTGCAAAATATTTTTTCACAGAATACTTCAAACCATAGATTTCTTCCGTTGAGTGTAGGAAATGTTTGGGTATACCAATTCCAGTACACATCAACATATTATGGAAACAGTTCGGGGTACCAGATCATAAAGGCAACCCAGGAAATAATTCATAATTCAAAAACATATTATGCTATTGGAGTAACAACAATTTTTTCACAGGGTACAAATGTTTGTGGACACAGATTGTTTGGGAACGGCAGACAGATTAGAGTCGATTCTCTTTCAGGCAAGGTTTACGGGTGGGAGTTTTGCTGGCAGGATTCCATGGAATATATGATTGATAGCCTGAATGCAAAGCCAAATGATTCAGTTAGTATGTGTTTTTATCCGGGTACACGAATAATTTGTTATGATACATTAAGCCAGAATATTTTTCAGTTTACAAAACAATCTGTGTCTTTTACAATTACAGGTGTCGAATCCCATGCAAACTGGAGATATGTTAAGGATTTCGGCATCATTCATTCCGGGGAAGGAAATCCATTTTACAACTGCACATCTACGCTAAAAGGATGTGTAATAAATAATATTCTATACGGCGATACGAATACCGTTATAGGCATTCAGACAATTTCCAATGAGATCCCAAATTCTTTTTCATTATCCCAAAACTATCCAAACCCCTTCAACCCATCAACAAAAATTAGATTTGCAATTCCATATGCTTCATCAGTAGCACAGACATTCCTGTCTGTGCATGATATACTTGGCAGAGAAGTAACTACCCTTGTCAATCAGCAGCTCTCTCCCGGCACATATGAAGTAGAATGGGACGCATCAAATTATCCCAGCGGGTTATATTTTTACAAATTAACATCAAGTGATTTCACCGAAACAAAACGTATGATCTTAATTAAATGACCAAATCGCTTCACATGATTTATTTATATTTGTAAATGTTTAAGATACTCACTGTAATATTATTGTTTCTTGCGGCTGCAGTTAATTCACAAATTAATGATCAGGGAATAGATATATACAAAAATGTTCCTGATGAAGTGAGATACCGGAATTCATTTGAGCGTGAAAAATGGTTCTATGAACAAAGAATATTCCCCAATTCAAATTTCCCTGCAAATATTTATCAAAACGCAGTAATCCAAAAAGTGAATTTATTCAATTCTGCGGGGTATTATGACCGGATTGATGAGTGGGTAAGCATTGGTCCAACACCTGCGGTGAATATTTATTACGGCAATGTTTCATCACGTATTGTTTCAGTGAAATTTCACCCTGTCAATCCTGATATAATATACATTGCGGCAGCTTATGGGGGAGTGTGGAAATCAACTAACGCAGGACTTAACTGGCTGCCTAGAACTGATTTCGAAGCTACCCTTTCATCAGGCGCACTTGCAATTGATAAGACTAATCCCGACATTATATACTACGGAACCGGCGAAGC
>JABFSP010000228.1 GCA_013140565.1 Ignavibacteria bacterium | reverse complement strand
GTGTAACTCCAACTTCAAAAGTCTTGAAGACTTTTGAAGTTTTATGATCAAATCTAATTTCTAAACTAAATTAAGAAGGGTTCAATACTGAACCCTTACAATTATTCTGTTTTTAAAAAGTTTTTGCTCCTATGAGTTAAACTACACAGCAACTTCTTCGGTCTGCCCAACAACTGCGCCGTGAGTGCCAATGATTTCATAGCTCATGCCTGCTAAGGCGGGAATTTTAGCTGCCATATCATCGAAAACTTCTTCGGTGTTATCATAGCCAAATTCATTGCCAAGCACTTTTGCCATCTGTGAAATCACCTTCCATGCCGGGCGGGCATTAAAGCGGGTTCCTTTTGTCCACCTGTCATTATGGGCGCCGAACTTATCCAGCCTGCTTATAGCAAAATCACCGGGCAGTCTTTCCTGCTCAAGTGTTGCCGTGGCAGGCTTTATGCGCTGTACCCTGTTCTGGAAATTAACAAATGTACCGTTAATTTCAGCATATGTTGCCGCGGGCAGTACAACTGTAGCCTTGTGGCTTTGCTCATAAAAATTACTTATGTGCAATACTGCTATTTCAATTGATTTCGCGATTTCTTCGGTTCTTTCTAGTCTGCCAAGGCTGTCATTCAGTATGTAAACCATCTTGAACTGTTTGTTCAGGATCTTATCAATGAACTTTGTATCAATAGGATCAATTCCCAAAAGTTTTAAACCGTTTGCGTTAGGAGTCTTATCAGCCCTTAAGAGCAGTTTATCATCTTCACCTTCAATACGCGGAATGTATACAATGTTATTTGTACCAACAATTTCCTTCGCGAAACGCTGCAGCACGAAGTTATCTTCAAGTGTTGAGTACGGCGAAGCTATGAAAGCAATTTCTTCTGCTTTATAATTTTTGACTTCCGAGATCACCCTTGCAATGGCGTCATCCCAGTCACAGTCCTTTAATCCGCCTGCATCCTGCGATACATCTTCTTCGCGCATCATTGGTGAATTCACCCTTGTGGTTTCATCATTAACGAATTTATATGTATTCAGCCTGCCGTAATCGCACATCCAGTACTGGTTCACATCCATATTTTCTCTCGGGATAAGTCTCTTTATTTCATTATCCCTGACCCATGTTTCAATGTTGCAGCCCCTTGCGCATCCTGTGCAGATGCTATCAGTATGTGACATATCCCACACCCTTGCACGGAAGCGGAAATCGCGGGAAGTTAATGCTCCAACCGGGCAAAGCTCGATCACGTTCATTGAGTACGGATTATCAAGCTGTTTACCGGGGAAGGTCTCGATGGTAACTTTTTCTCCGCGGCTTACAAATGTTAACTGCGGGTCACCAACAACTTCTTCGCAATACCTTATACAGCGCGAGCAGCTTATGCAGCGTTCCTGGTCAAACATAACATGCGGACCCAGTTCAACGCGCTTATCTTTATGATTCTTTTCTTCATCAAACCTTGATTTACCTATGCTGTATTTGTAAGCGTAATCCTGAAGCTTGCACTCACCTGCTTCATCGCAAATTGGGCAATCAAGCGGATGGTTAATTAAAAGGAATTCCATAACTGCGTTGCGCATGTGTATAGCTTTGGGTGAATCGGAATGAACAACCATTCCATCCATTACCTGTGTTGCGCAGGCTATCATCCCTTTGGGCGCTTTTTCAACTTCAACCAAACAAACGCGGCAGTTGCCTGCTACGCTTAATGATGGATGCCAGCAAAAATGCGGTATATCAATTCCTGCTGCTTTAGCAGCTTCTATTATAGTCTGTCCCTGTGTAAAATCCAGTTCTTTTCCGTCAAGAAAAAATTTAGGCATAATGTGAAATTTTTTGTAATAATTCAGTAAATTTACCAGTTTTAAAGGGTTTTATCAATATAAATATTTATGATAAAAGAATTAATAATTATGCTTTACTGATAGATCTTTGTTGCAGATGAGTGCTGTTGAAAGGGGTGATTCGTTTTTTAAGCTTTGGCTTTGCGCTTCTGAATGAGGTGTTTAATGTACTTGTAAATACCCGGTGAAATTGAAAGGAATACAATTACAATAATTACCTTATCTATGTGATTTTCTATTCCCGGAATTAGCCTGCCGAGATAGAAACCTATCATTGTCATACTTAAAACCCATGCAAAACCGCCAACTATGTTATATTGGGCAAATTTCCAGTAATGCATTTGTGCAATTCCAGCAACGGTTGGTGCAAAAGTCCTGATAATAGGCATGAATCTGGCAATAATAATGGTAATTCCGCCGTGTTTTTCGTAGAAATCATGCGTTTTCATCAGGTAATCCTTCCGGAAAAAGAAAGATTTTTCCTTTTTGAAAAGTCTTGGACCGGTTTTCGCGCCTATCCAGTATCCAACGGCATCACCAATAATTGCGCAGGGTATCAAAATGAGGTTTAAATACCAGATATTGAGCAGTGGCTGACCTG
This sequence comes from Ignavibacteria bacterium, assembly GCA_013140565.1. Lineage (GTDB taxonomy): Bacteria > Bacteroidota > Ignavibacteria > Tepidaquicellales > OLB5 > OLB5. The sequence goes on along the minus strand of JABFSP010000228.1, from coordinate 3,783 downwards.
TCAAAGGATCAGGAGTGGCTGCAAACAATCCGGCTGTTACAAGCAATGAATCACCCGGCAGGAAAAAGCCCGCCAATAAACCCGTTTCCGAGAATATTATGATAGCCATCCCAACGTAACCCGCCCAAACTACCAGCGATTTAACATCGTATATCTGATGAAGTATTTCTTTTATAAATTCCAATGTAGAACACAAAAATAACAATAAAGGGAAGCAGGTGCAATGTAACGGATATCCCCCCAAAAAAACTATTTCACTTATGCATTTCAAAAAGTAAACAAAGTGATGTTTCACTATTGACGTTTCACGTTTGACATTTCACCTACTTTTACAACTTGTTACAATTCATTCAAACCCTATTACAATCATAATAGTATGTTTGTACAGATTAATAATTATGATAAAGGAATAATAGAACAATGAAAATTCAGGCAATAGTAACCAAACCTTTTTTTGAAGCCGCAGAGCTTTTTATGTACTCAGTAATATTCGTAGCATCCATGATAGCAGGCTCACATTTACAGGTTCAGCGGGTTAAAGTAAAATAAGTTTTTTAACCGGGAACAAAACCGGAGCAGTCAAAGTGTAATATATAAGACACTGAAACTGTAAAATAATATAAGTGTAACACAATTCTTCAATCTCACCAATATCCTCTTTTGCCGCTATAGTAACCCAAATTACGTAGCGGCTTTTTTTCACTCTAAAATAAAAATACTAACAGAAATTTCTCCTTTCTCTATATACACTGCTGAAAAATATCTTAACAAATGAATTTTTGGAATAATTCGTATTAATTTGTGTAATTCGTGTCAAATTTATCTTTTAAATGTCTTTATCAGTCCAAAATGTCTAAAAAGCTTCAATTTTGGCTTATTTTTGGTTTTACAATTGTTTTTACAAACAATAATGGTTAATTTTGTATGATATTTTTATGAATACATTAAATTTGAAAGGATTTCGTGGACGAGCTTCAACAGACCGTGAAAACGGCAGAAAAACCATTACAGGATCCAGTTGTAACTGCACCAAATGAGATAAATAACGGCACTTTTAAACCGGCACATAAGCATAATAACGGTAAGAAATACAGCAAAAACAGAAATCACAAAAACGGCAGCAGCACCAAAGTCCCAAAAGGGAGTATCCAAACAGGCAGTTTATCAGACGGCACAGAAACAAACATCAGTAACGGAAACGGCAGCGGAAACGTTAAGAAAGAATCAGTAAACCAACAAACGAAAGAAACTACGCAGGAACAAAAACCGCAAAATAAAAAGTACTTCAGGAAAAATCCCAACCAGAGGCGTTTTTTCAACCGTGATAAAAATCAAAACCAGTCACAGCAGCTGAATCTTTCCAACAAAATGATAAGTGTTGTTGTACCGCTTTATAATGAAGAAGATTCATTGGTAGAGCTTTCTGTTGCGTTAAAAAAAGTTTTAGATAATCTTCGCTGCAGCTGGGAAGTTTTATTCATTGATGATGGTTCAACCGATACATCATACCAGAAGCTTCAGGAAATTCACAAGGTGAACAGCAAATTCAAATGCCTGAAGTTCAAACGTAACTACGGCAAATCATCAGCACTACAGGAGGGCTTTAAAGCCGCCAAAGGCGACTATGTCATTACAATGGATGCTGACTTACAGGATGACCCTGAAGAAATCCCGGCACTTATTGCAAAACTTAACGAAGGTTTTGACCTCGTTTCAGGGTGGAAAAAAGTACGCCATGACCCGTTCATCAAAAAACATACTTCCAAGCTATTTAACGGTGTAACCAGCATGATGGTTGGCTTAAAACTTCACGATTACAATTGCGGCTTAAAGGCTTACGTGCGTGATGTTGTTAAGAATGTAAAAGTTTACGGTGAAATGCACCGTTACATCCCCGCACTTGCCCACTTATCAGGCTTCCGCGTTACTGAAATGGCGGTTACGCACCATGAACGCAAATACGGAAAAACAAAATACGGCTTATCAAGGTTTTTCAACGGCTTATTTGATCTGATAACTGTACTGTTCACAACCAAATACATTAAACGCCCGCTTCATTTGTTTGGATTTATAGGCGTAATGAGCTTTATGGCAGGAACAGGTATTTTGATTTACTTAACAATATTGAAATTCTTTGAATCAACCCCTATCAGCGGCAGGCCGCTCTTCTTTGTCGGCATACTGATGGCAATAGTCGGTGTTCAGTTCTTTTCAATAGGGTTAATTGGTGAAATGATAACCAAAACTTCCGTAGAGAACGATAACGTAATTATAGATAAGACCCTGGGACTGGGATCATAAAATTATCCCCGGCAATTTTATTCCATTTTAAGCATTACATTTTTAATTTGAAATTTTTATTTTATCCAAAAATAATTTCAGCCCTGTTTTAATTTTATGAGCAATATCAGCGATAAGGCAATAGTATCACTAAAAGCATCTATCGGGAATAATGTTTCCATCGGACCGTTTTCTATAATTGAAGATGATGTTAACATAGCCGATAATGCCCAGGTTTATTCAAATGTCTTAATACATTCAGGTACATCGCTTGCAAAGGGCGTGAGGGTTTTCCACAGCGCTATTATTGGCAATGAACCGCAGGACCTGAAATTTACGGGCGAAAAAACTACGGTTGAGGTTGGCGAAAATACGGTTATCAGGGAATTCGCTACCATCAGCCGCGGAACTAAAGCCCGCAATAAAACAGTAATAGGCTCTGATTGTTATGTAATGAGTTATGTTCACATTCCGCATGATTCCATAATAGGCAATCATGTAATACTTTCAAACGCAATTAACATGGGCGGTCATGTTGTAATTGATGACTGGGCGATCATCGGTGGAATGGTTGGGATTCACCAGTTTGTGCATATCGGCGCGCATTGTTTTATTGCTTTCAGCGCAAGGGTAACAATGGATGTACCGCCTTATATTCTCGCAGGCGGCGCACCTCTTGGCTACAAAGGTCTTAATGTGGTTGGACTTAAACGCCGCGGTTTTACAGATGAGCAGATAAAAAATATTAAAAATACATACAACCTTATTTACGGTCCGGAGTACAACATCAGTGATGCAATTAAGGCAGTAAAAGATACTGTTGAAATGACTGAAGAAGTTAAAACTATAATCTCATTCATTGAGCAAAGTGAGCGCGGGATCATCAGAAAATAACTCAGCCAACAGGAACCCGGCGGTAATACCGCTTGCTGAAAATAAAAAATGGGAATTCCTTGATACAGGCGTAAGGTCAGGTGTGTTTAATATGGAGCTTGATATGAGGCTTGTTGAGCGCTGCAAAACCGAAGATACCGCATTTCTCAGATTCTACCGCTGGAAACCCTACGCAATTTCTTTAGGCTACAACCAAACAAGACTTTCCAAAGAAGCGTATATTGATACAAACAAAATTCACGCCGAAGGGCTGGATATCGTTACACGCCCAACGGGCGGCAGAGCGGTTCTGCATTCCGAAGAGTTGACTTATTCGGTAATATTCCGCTCCCAAAAACATATCCATGAGCTATACAGAGATATTTCCGTTGCAATAGTAAACGGGCTGAAATTGCTTGACCCAAAACTTGAAAAACTTTCATTTACCAAAGATACCCCTGACCTCTTGAAACTCATACGCACCGGCATGTATAATCTTTGCTTTAACAGCGCAATAAAAAACGAGATAAATTTTAAAGGTAAAAAACTTGTCGGCAGCGCGCAGCGCAAGTTTGGTGATATAGTATTGCAGCATGGCTCGATATTAACTGGCTCTCACCATAAAAATAT
>JABFSP010000265.1 GCA_013140565.1 Ignavibacteria bacterium | reverse complement strand
TTTCAACATCATTCATTTAGACACAAAAAGATTAACTTCTATTGTTCTATTTGTATACCATATTTTTCTTTTAACAAGTCTAGACCTACAACAGTAATTATTTCATTAACATTTTCACTTGTAATGCTACTTAAAAGACTTTTTGAATTTCCGAAAACAATGTAATATACATCCTTTGAAATACCTACTAATTTGTTTTTCCCGTTTGAAGTAGAAATGCAAGGACAAAAACCTAATTGTTTTGCTGCGCATATTGAACCTTCCCCTATTTTCGAATCAGGACCCGTTTCACCAAATAATGCAAATACCAGCTTTTTAGTATTCCAATTGACTATAAATCCAAAGTCACCTAAAACTACGCCCCATTCTAGATATTTTTCTTGCGGCAAAACCATATAATTTATTTTGTCCGCATTAAGATATCTTCCATTAATAGAATATGCTGTAGCCTTTTGATAATGTTTATCAATGCAAAATTGTGTGTTGTCAGTACACTTTTCTTGTTTATTATCTGGTGACCCATCTGTACAAACATCTAAATCCGCTTTTATAAGAATTCCTAATTTATTTTTTAGCAAATACACTTCAGGTTCATCATTATAAGAGTAATACTCAAAATCAGAATCAATTTCTTCTTGAATAAAATTAAATAGTGTTTTGAGCTGTGAGTCTGTTATTTCAAAACTACTATTAATATCTGTGCTTTGCGATAGCGTAAACTGCATACAAATAAAGAACAAAATATAGAAGGTTATCAATTTCATTTTTCCTTTTTATTATATTTTCAAATTTAAGTAATTACTTAGTATAAATTTTCACTGCTATTTCTTAGCCGAAAATTCAGAAATATATTTTTCAGCTGCAATCTTAGCTTGTAAATAAGTATCTTTTCCTTTATTCCACTTATCTTGAGCATTCAAAATTGTTTCTTTTAATTCCGTCAGATTTTTTATGCTCTCACTTGTAAACTTCCCAGAATTAATATTCTCATCTAAGGATTGTTTTAGTTTTTCGAAATCTGTGCTATACATGTTATCTATTCCATTGTAAAGGCTTACATATTTTGATGCATACTTTACTAAATTTTCATCATTGATGTTTTCACTAATTTCGGAAGAAGTAACAAGAAATTCATGGTTTATCTTGTTTAAATTCTTGAGTTCAGCTTGAGCTATTTTATAAATTGCAATCTTCTCCGCATATACGCTAATTTTACCAAACACTTCACTTATTTTTCCATCTTGTCCCCAAGATGATCCGCCTTGAATCAAAGAAATTAAAGAATTAAAGTAACTCGCATTTTCCAAATTCCCACTTTTAGTGAACAAAGCTGGAACTATGGGCGCAATGGTACTTAATATATTTCCAATAGTCGTAATAAAACCTGCACTAGATAGCTCTTCCGGAATAATATCTAAACTTTTTGCTACAGTGCCGAACACTCTTGCGTATGCAAACTTATCGGCTAACAGACCAGCAGCTACTTTAATATCATCTTTAGTTCCATTTTGTATTCGTGCTACACTATTTAAACTTTGTTGCATCAAGCTACTATCAGGTGTTGTGAACTTTTCATAGAAATACTGATTATAATCTTGATTTAAATCAATTAATTTATTGTATAGTTCGATTTCCTTTTTATTAATTAACTCTTCCTGTTGCGAATATACATTTGCAACAAGTATCATGAATATTAGCTTTAGTATAATCTTCATAAACATTTCTTTTTCCATTAATTTTTAATTTCTCAACCACTTTCCTCTCCGGGTGTTTGAGGTTTGATACTTATAATTTTCTTCAAGCACTCTATGTTTCCGTGCCTCTGTGTCCGTATTTCTTTTGATCTACTTCATACAGGAATTAGCAGAAATAACGAATTGGAACATTTTAAAACTCATTTTTTTCCGCGTTATTTTTTCTTCCTGTCATTTCCTTTACGCGGCTCAATTTTTCTTCCTGTTTTCAAATTGAATTCAGCCTTTGCAATTACATTGCCCCACTCTTTGAGCTGCTTTGCGTTATTAACCCTGGGATTATAGTAAAACGGCGTATCCTGGTGCGCAATCTCAATATCTATATCATCGGCTTCATAGATATTTAATATTTCAGTCCCGCCGCCTTCTGAGTGTCCCTTAATACGTTTCATGATCTTCGGGAGTCTGAACTTAAAATCTGTTTCTTTATTGCCCTCAAGCTGAATGAATTTGGGTTCTTTTAGATGAATGCCTATTAAGCTGTTCTCATCCACATGCTGATCATGAAAGAATACGCTGAGTTTTTTTGCCGTTTCATCATATAAAATTCTTCTGGGAGTGCCATAGGCATACAGCGTCCTGTTCTCAGGGTTAAAGATTTTTAAGTTTACAGCTATTTTGTCTTCTTTTTTCTCTCCCGATACACTTTCAAGCCTTTGTTCTTCAATATGGCTGGATATGTTCTCTATATTTATGACTTCTTTTTTAAGCATTATATTTTATTAGTTAATTGCCCAATTATTAATTGTTGCCAAAAGCGCAGGATATTTTTCTGCAAGCCTTTGAGCAAAAATTGTTTTTGCTGCTGTATCAAATATATACTGACTCAGTTTGTTAAGTTCTTCTTTAGTTTTCAATTCTGAATATTCGCTCCAAATGCTGCTGATAGGCATGCGTGATATCCATTTTGAGATCCGTTCGTAAATTATTTTGTTTAATTGTTTTTCTTCAATCCCTTCCATCAATAATTTAGAGCTGCTTACCCATAAATCTGCCACATCAACCAAAGCCCACATAATGTACTCATCCCTGATAGTAGTAATGTTAATATATTCAAAAAGCCGGCTGACATTTTCCACTTTCAGAATCTCGTTTAATACATCATAGCCGCCAGAAAATTTGTTTTGACGGCTTAGTTCAAAAATACAGCTTAATTTTTTTAAATATGAAGTTAAGCCGCCCTCATTTAAGCCTGGGATCATTTGGTTCTGCCTTTTGATTATGTCTGCAAAATCGGCATCTTTGGATTTACATTCAGAATAATGAACTATCACTTCCAGCCCCAAAATTAGCGGGGTAACAAAATAATTTTTAATCATAAGCTGCATACTTTCATTATTTGCCATTAAGCCGCACACCTCAGGACTGAAAGCATAATAATTATAATGAAGCTGTTTGAAAAACTCATTGCCAACTTCACTATCTGCAAATATACCTGCTCTCACATTTCTCAGCCTCTCAACCTCCTGAGAATAAGCCGAACCTGAAGACAGACTGGCAACAACACAACACCCGCTTACTACCGCGCCGCATCCGCCGTTATGGCTGTCCACATCTCTGTGATCAATGCTTTTCTGGTCTCTCATGTCGTTTTCATCAATTTCCGCGTTCTTTTCTTCTTCGGCTGAAGTACTTGCTGTTGTACCTGTTACAAAATGGAAACAATGTGAAAGTTCATGATAAAGCATTACAGAAGTGGTCAAATAAGTCTTGCCACCACCTTCTTTGTCAACCCATATTCCGTCTCCGCCGCAAAGCGTTATATCATAGAACGTGCACACATCGTTACTGAACGGGTTTGCAGTATCTGTTACTTCAAGAGCAAAGCCGTTGCCTTTAACAGGAGTACCGTCGCTTAATGTAAATGTGTCATCAACTGCAAAAACAACAATATCCGGCGGAGCGGTATATGATATTTCGTTTACCAGGTCGTCAAGTCTTTCCGGGCAAGCACCTGACTCGGTCCGTGCATAGGATACAGGTACTAAAGTTACCCCATCTCTGGATACTGTATTTGTTTCATCAAACCCCACGCCCGAATCAATTTTTGATATATCTATCAAATCAAGCTGAGCCTGTCCTACATCAAAATTTGTTGTTCCGTCTGTTTGAGCTATAAATAATGCCATATCGATTCATTTATAAAGTTATTTATCTTTTTGAGTTTGGTATTTAACAGGCTCCCATTTATCATCCCTGGGCTTATAGTCAGGAACATGAGGCGCGTCGCATTCTTTGAAACACGGTTCCCTCTTTGGCTTTTCAGGAGGGCAGCATACTTCTATCTTTCCCTGAAGTTCATCATGTTTCAGAACTTCCATTGCTTCACGTGAATGTACCAGCTCGAATATTTTATCAAGGTGATCCAGGATTCCGGCAATAATTTTCTGCAGCTCAACTTCACTTTTTGTGTTGTATTTTATGTCACAAAGCACGTTGGCTATGTTTCTGAGCCAGCAAATTATCGTTTCGTTCTGTTTTTCATTAATAAACAGCATCTGGTTGGTTTGGTTAAGCAGCGATATCTGCACAGCCATTCCGGCTGCCAAATTCGCGAATCCCGCCTGGCATGTTGCATTAAGCTGGGTTACATTTGCTGCGGTAGCTGCAGTATTTACTTTTGTATCACTCGTGTGAGACCTGACGTCTATTAATATCGCCTTAACGTCATTAGCAATTGATTCTAAACTGGGCATAGGTTTAATATTTAATTTTCAAATTATTATTACTTAAAAATTTTTTGTTCAATTTATTTTGATCTTCTTCGTACAGGAATTGGCAGTAATAACGAATTGGAACATCTGAAATCTCATAACCCCTCGTGTTAAGGAGGAGGGGTTTGAAATTTTGCGCCGCTGTACTCACATACGGCGCCCTCACGCGTGTAGAGGTTTGTTTTAAATGGGTGGCTCCAAAAAAAGTAATAAACCCGTAAAAAAACTTATACATTATAAAGCAGGCAATAAATCAAATTGTTTAATCTTCTATCTCAGTAATGTGAACAAGAATGCCGTCATCCGTATATTCACATAGATACCTTATACCTGCTATTACTTCGATCTTGAAATAATTTGCTTCTTTTGAAGTTTCAGCGCTGGTATTTATATTTCCTAATACAAACGCTGATGCAATTAATGATACATAAAAAAATTTCTTAAACATTTTTGCCTCCGTTAATTAATTTTTTTAGTTCGCCCCTTTATTGGGATATCATTAATTGTATGGCAAAATCACTCAGAAATTGATGTTATTCCACCATTTTATGTACTGATTGCCGTATTTTGATTTACATTCATTCCTGAATTCTTACATATTATATTTGATTTGCTTCATTATTTCGTTATTTTAGCTCCTCATAATTTTATAATATTGTCGCTTTTTTCATTATGCCAGAATCTAATGTATTTACGGTATTAAAGAGTTTTTCAGAAAATGAGATCAAATCCTTCAGAAAGTTCCTGAATTCTCCTTACTTTTTAAAAAGTAATAAGCAGCTCAGGCTTTTCGAAATACTCCATAGAGCAGGTGAACAGGAGCTTGGTCCTGAATTCCGTTATAAAATTTTCAGAAAGATTTACCCGGGGAAAATTTATAAAGATTCAACGATAAGGAATCTTATATCTGACCTGAACAGGCAGCTAAATGAATTTATGATGCTCGAAAATTTCAGGAATTCAGGGCTTGATAAACAAAGATATTTGAATGTTGAGAGGCTCAAAAAGGACCTGCCCGCTTTCAGTATTAATGAAGGTTCATACCCAATCATTGATACCGGTACCGATTATAAATATTTTCTGAACAAACATTTTCTTGAATCATATAATTTTAACTTTTCGATCACCGGCAGGAAAGTAACAAAAGTCAAAAATATTGAAACTGAACTTGTCTATCTTGAAGACTCACTTAAGTTCCTGCATCTCTTTTACATATCACAAATAAGCCAGTTTTATACAACAGTAAGAATACTTCAGAATACATATGACATTCAGAAGATCCCTGATGTAATACTGAAAATGTTCAAAGTGCTTGATCCCGGAAGCATAAAACAGGTGTTGGCTGATGACGATGAATATTATTTTGTTGTTGAGCTGTATGAAAGCATGGTCAACATGTACAGGAATATGGAGGATACAAAGTATTACTACGAATACAAAGAGTGTTTCTATAAATATGCATTCAGGGTATCTGCCGATGAATGCAGTATGCATATCGTGAACCTTATATCATACAGCACAGGGAAAGTATCTTCGGGAATTGAAGAATTCAATAATGAACTATTTGAATTGATAGAACTTACCGTTAAAAATAAATACTACCAGAACAGTAATACTGAGCATCTGCCTCATGAATATTTCAGGAACTACCTGCTGCATGGTGTTAGACTCAAAAATTTTGAATGGGTGAATGATTTTATTCATGAAAATTATATGAAGGTTCACCCTGCGGATAGAGAAAACATGAAACAGCTTGGATTTGCTTATCTCAACTTCAATAC
>JABFSP010000232.1 GCA_013140565.1 Ignavibacteria bacterium | reverse complement strand
ATGTAATTTTTTACAATTAGTGTGAAATTTTGTCACTGCTTGATTTTCAATATATTAATGATTTATTTTGTATGTTCAATTATAATTAAACAAAACTTAACATGAAAAAAGAGATATTATATAGTAATAAAGCACCTGAGCCAATCGGGCCGTATTCACAGGGAATTTATGTTAGCTGGGATAGCAAGCAGCAAATGTTATTTACTTCCGGTCAGGTTGCAATTGACCCTGCTACGGGGAATTTTATTTCCGGAGGAATAAAAGAACAGACCAAGCAGGTAATGGAAAATCTGAGTGCTTTATTAAAAGAAGGTAAGAGCGACCTTAAAAAAGTCATTAAGACCACAGTTTTTATCAAAAATATGGATGATTTTGCAGCAATGAATGAAGTTTACGCTGAGTACTTTGGTGAATCCAAACCGGCACGCTCAACAGTTGAAGTTGCAAGGCTCCCGAAAGATGCATTAGTTGAAATAGAAGTAATAGCTTACATCTAAATACCTGGCCCCTGGTTTTTAATCAGACTTCTGCAGTCTTATATTACCGGTTCAATTTTGTGTAAAAATAAATGCCGGCTTTTCGGATTTTCTATAAAGTTTTTATTAGTTAAGTTTGTATATAATTAACCTATTAAAAATCCTATGCCTACAGATATAATGGAAGTAAAAGAAAAGACTCTCAGGGTCTCCAAAATGGCTGAGACTTTGATTGCATCAGAAATAATTAAGCTGGCCGGTGAGATCAATGAGAAGATCAAGCAGGGCGAAAAGATATATAATTTAACTATAGGTGATTTCGATCCGAAAGTTTTCCCCATACCCGCAGAGCTTGAAGAAGAGATCATCAAAGCATATACAAACCACGAAACAAACTATCCCCCTGCAGACGGAATGCTTGAAACGCGCAAGGCAGTCTCAAATTTCTTAAAAGAAAAAGAAGGGGTTGATTACAATCCCGCAACAGAAGTATTAATGTCAGCGGGCGCAAGACCGCTTATATACGCAACTTACCAGACCCTGGTTCAGCCGGGGGATAAGGTTATATTCCCTGTACCATCATGGAACAATAATCATTATACGCATCTCTCTCACGCGAAGAAGATTGAAATAATGGCAACACCTGAAAATCATTTTATGCCGACAGCCGCTGACCTGAAGCCTCATTTAAAGGGTGCTGCACTTGTAGCTTTATGTTCTCCGCTGAATCCGACAGGCACAACATTTTCAAGGAAAGATCTTGAAGAAATTTGCGAACTGATAATTGAAGAGAACCATTCACGCAGCGCGGACGAAAAACCGCTGTACTTAATGTATGACCAGATATACTGGGTATTAACATATGGCGATACTGAACATTATAACCCGGTATCACTTATTCCTGAAATGAAAAATTATACTATTTTCATTGATGGTCTTTCAAAAGCGTTTGCTGCAACAGGTGTCAGAGTCGGCTGGTCAGTTGGACCCGCACGCGTTATAGGAAAGATGAAATCAATACTTTCACACCTTGGCGCTTGGGCACCTAAAGCTGAACAGGTTGCAACCGCAAAATATCTCGCTAGAAAAGATGATGTTGATAACTATCTGAAAAGATTTAAAAAGGAAGTTCATGACAGGCTTGACGGTTTTTATGACGGCTTTGTGGCATTAAAAAATGAAGGCTTTAAGGTTGATGCAATTGCTCCGCAGGCTGCAATTTATCTGACTGTTCAGTTTGCACTGCATGGAATGAAAAAAGAAGACGGTTCGGTACTTGCAACAACAAAGGATATAACAAAATACCTGCTTGAAGAAGCACGTGTTGCAATTGTACCTTTTTCTGCGTTTGGCGATGATGAAAACTCAACATGGTACCGCCTTTCAGTTGGTACCTGCAGGCTTGAAGAAGTAAGCAAAGTAATTGAAAGCTTAAGAAAAGCGTTAGGAAAATTGAACTAGTATTTAAAATTGTATTTTATGATCCATCCGTTGGCTTAATGCTGCCGGGTGGATTTTTATTTTAAGCCTATCCTTGTACATAAATCTTTAAACCCTTTATCATTATGCAATCCAAGCAATGATACAGCAAATTTTATCAGTACCACCGCTCCTATTTTCTCATCTGCTGCTATATTGAGGTATCTTACAGCATTGGCATGATCATCGTTAAATGTATACAATGTTGCCAGGTCCCATGGATCTGCTTCTGTTTCACCTCTTCTGACTTTTGTCAGATAAGAGTCCAGCATTTCCTTTGCCTTTTCGGGTCTACCGGTATTTTTGTATATCAGTGCCATTAAATGCTTACGTTCAATCCATTTACCCCCGGAATTGATTATTTCTTCGACATAATCCATAGCTTTTTGATACTCACCCTTAGCGCAATACATGTACGCGAATTCATACTGCGTGGGTCTGCTTGCAGGATTTATTTTTAATGCTTCCCGGTATGTTCTTTCAGCTTTATCAAATTCACGTGTAAAAACATAATTGTTTGCCAGGTTATTCAAAAGATTCACCGAAAGAGGATCCAGCGCTGATGCCTTTTCAGCATATTTTAATGCATTTTCATATTTACCGACACTTCTTAAATAATTTCCATATGCAGAGTGCGCATCCGCATAACCCGGATTCAGCTGAAGAGCTTTGCTTATAGAATTACCTACTGCATCCCAGTCCCATTCATTATACTTTATGTAATCTGCGTATGCCAGGTGAGCTTCAGGTAGATTCTCGTTCAGACTAAGCGCCTTCAGAGAATATTCTTTAGCCTTTGAATACGCAACAATGGGTTTTACCAAACCCCATACACCGGTTGTTACATATGTATCAGCAAGCAGTGCATATGCTTTGGAAAAATTAGAGTCCAGCGCAATTGCTTTTTCAAGTTCATTTATGACTTCCAGCTGCAGCTCAGGTGTTGGAGCAAAGGAAAGCTTATAGATACATTTCAAATAGATTTCATATGCCTCCAGATTTGTGGTAGCGCTTGTTACCAGGTGAGTTGGTGCGTGAACACTGCTGAATTGTTTTTCAAGCTTATGGGCAATATCAAGTGAAATTTCATCCTGGATCGCGAAAATATCTTCCAGGCTTCTGTCATATACTTCTGACCAGTAATGAGTACCATCGGCTGTGTTTATAAGCTGCGCTGTAATTCTGACTTTGTTACCTGCTTTCCTTACGCTTCCTTCAATCAGCGAAGAAGCGCCAAGCTTTTTGCCGATATCACGCATATCTTCGTTTTTCCCCTTAAAAGAAAATGAAGATGTCCTGGCAACAACCTGCAACCCTTCTACTTTTGTTAAAGCGTTCAGTATCTCTTCGGAAATTCCGTCACTGAAATATTCATTATCGGGGTCGCTGCTCATATTGGCAAACGGAAGCACTGCAATGACTTCAAGTTTACTCTTTAGCTTTCCTTCAGCATCAATACTCTCAGGTACTTTTAAACCGCTGCATGTTAACGCAAATACCTCAACGGGTCTTGAAACATTTTTGAATTCAAACATTCCCATAGATACTGCGGGCAGCGATGGCTGGTTCTTGATCTCATCGAATACTTTATCTGAAACAAACACTCCGCCTGCGGTTGAAACTGATTCAATACGGGATGCAACATTAACGCCATCGCCGTAAACATCTTTTTCTGAATAGGTAATATCACCGGAATGAATACCTATACGCAATGGGCAAACAGGTTCACGCTGAAGCTCAAATTGTATCTTAACTGCGCAGTTCACCGCATCCATGGCACTTGGGAAAACAGCCAGCGTACCATCACCAAAAGTCTGCAGTATATTTCCTTTGTGCCCGGGAATGAAATCATCAAGCACAAGCCGCTGCCTGTTCCGTTGATTTATCGCTTCGGTCTCATTTTCCTGCATCATCGCTGTATACCCTGCAATATCGGTAAACATAATTGCTGCAAGCTCTCGTTTTACTTCGCTCAAAATTAATAACCAGAAAGTTAATGATTGATTGCAAATTTATGTATTATAGCCAAATATTAAAACCCAAACAAAAAAGGAGCCCGATCAGGCTCCTTAAAAACGATTCATCTCTGATGAATATTTTATCCCGAAATTACCGGACCCCAAATATTACGACCGGTTGAGTTGTGATGATTAGTTTTAGTTTGTGTGTTCATTATTTAGATTCTCCTTTAATTTTTATCTGTTACAAAGATATTCTTCGTGCAAAGGGGATTCAAAGAGACTTTAAAAACGAACTAAACATCGCTAAATTGCAGAAATTTACCAAAAAGTGCATTTAACGCAATTTTTTGAGGTTTTAGTGAATCAAATACTAATCAGGGAATTACCCGGAATTTGAATCAAATTGGCTGAAATTTGAAGTGATAAACACAAAACTCATAAATATTCTAAGGACTTTTTCAAAAAGTGAGCTCAAAGAGTTCGAAAAGTTTATAGGTTCTCCTTATTATAATAAGGGTAGAAATTACCTGCCATTGCTTACACTGATAAATACTTTCTATCCGAAATTTGATGATGAAACCCTTACACATGAATATGTCTATGAAAAGTTGTACCCCGGGAAAACATTCAACAAACAGATCATCTGGAACATGACATCATCATTGCAGCAGATGGCGGAAGAATTTTTGATAAGTTCATCACTGAATAAAAATAAATTCATCAAGAACAGTCTTCTTGCTGAAGAGTTCTTGAACAGAAGATTGGCTTCGTACCAGCAAAAGAAGCTTGATGAGATGGAAAAGGCGCTCGAGAAGATCGGTATAAGTGATAATTATTTTAAGTATAAAAATGAACTTGAAAACGGCAGGATGTCATACCATTTCCTTGAGGATACACAGCATCTGCTTTCAAAGCACATTGTCAAAAAAGGTGAATACGCAATTCTTAATATGCTGCGCCAGCTTTCAGCCGTTATAAACGATATTAACGCGAATGCATTTATGTTCAATGCTAAGTTTGATGTGAATATACCTTATTCATTCATTTCAGCTATTGATATGGAAAGCGTAATCAAATATGCCAGAGATAACAGATTTGAAGATTCAGATATTATGGAAATGCTGTATTGCTCAATTATGACAGTAATAAGAATAAAAGACGACAAATATTTTCTGAGGCTTAAGGAACTATTTGAGCTTAATATTGAACGATTTTCTGATAATGAAAAACTTTCATGGATAACAACACTTTCCAATTACTGTACTTTAAGGGGAAATGAAGGCGAAAAGAAATATAGAGAGTATCTTTTTGAGCTCAATAAACTTGAGCTTAAAGTAGGGTACAGTAATAACAGCAAACACCCTTCAAAAATTCTCTTCATACAGATTCTTAGAAATGCGCTATCGATAAATAAAACCGGCTGGGTATTGGATTATATAAATGAATATGCTCCAAGACTAAAAACATCATACCAAAAACCTATGCGCGCTTTGGCTCTTGCATATTTGAATCTTAAGCTTAAGGAATTCCCGAAAGTACTTGAAAACCTGAAAGATGTTAAATTTATTGATGCACGCGATAAAATGTACGTTAAATCTTTGTATATAAGGGCATATTATGAAATGGGCGAAACAGAATTGCTGCTTTACCAGGTAGATTCCGCAAAACACTTTATGTCATCAAGTAGCTCGTTAAGTGATTACACACGCAAAAACTTTGTGAGATTCCTTAATTATCTTGTGAATTTGGTTCACGCAATAGAAAAAAGCGATAAAAATGAAATTGAATTAATAAAACACAAGCTTGAAAACGATCTAGAGCTTCCTTTCGGTGAGTGGCTGCTTATTAAAATAGCGGAAATAAGGAAAGGAGCTAAATAGCTCCTTTTGCATATATCCATGCAAATTGATCCGATGACTCTCGTTCATCGGATCAATACGAATTACTTAACTAATCTTAAAAACAAGGCAGCCAAATAACTTCGTTATTTGACTAAGACCATTTTTTTGATCTCTGAAAAATCTCCTGCCTGTATCTTATAAAAGTAAACCCCGCTTGAATGGTTTGAGGCATTCCAGTCAGCGTTATATGTTCCTGCATTCAGATTTTCGTTCACCAGCGTTTCAACTTCCTTCCCCAGCATATCAAATACAGTAAGCTTAACTGATCCTGATCTTGGTAACTGAAAATTAATGTTTGTTACCGGATTAAAAGGATTTGGATAATTTTGAGAGAGTGAGTATTCGTCCGGAATTTCTGAATTAATTGGTGTAATTCCAACCTGGTTAGCGTTAGGATTCAGTTTGTAGTATATCTCCTGGTTGCCGTCACGTGTATCGCACCATATAATATTAGCTTTAAAATCAGAAACGCCAATTGAAGAGCTGCTTGCCGCACCGGACGAAAATGTTAGACGGGTATCCTGTCCC
>JABFSP010000149.1 GCA_013140565.1 Ignavibacteria bacterium | reverse complement strand
GTATTAACAACATCGGCTTTCAATGCTAAAAGCTCAAACTCATTTTTATCTTCCCTTAGCTTTAAGAGTTTAGCATATAAATTCAGCATCTTTAAATTTTTTACCCTCTCATCCTCAGTAAGCTCTTTATTGCTGTTCAAAAACTCCCTGAAAGAAGCTATCAGTGAAA
Source organism: Ignavibacteria bacterium (assembly GCA_013140565.1). Lineage (GTDB taxonomy): Bacteria > Bacteroidota > Ignavibacteria > Tepidaquicellales > OLB5 > OLB5. Next base: position 6,248 of record JABFSP010000149.1, on the reverse strand, counting down.
TTGCCGGCTCTACCAGGTTCAGCTCATAATAATTAAGCAATTGAATTTTTCTAACATCCATTTTATAAAGGTTTATGTCGTATTTTACCTTGTTAAGGTAATCAAGTGATTCTTCAAATTTTTTCTCAAAGAATTTATTGTAACTTGTAAGCAGGTTAAAAAGGTTTTCCCTGTTCCCGGGAGTAACTTCTTTTATATATTTCTTTAGGAATTTTTTAAGCCATTCATATTCCTTTAATCTTATCCCTGTCAGAAATATAGCCCTGAATGAAATCGCGTCAAAGAAACTTTCACCGCTTTCCTTATAGATCTTTTTCTTTAATCTGAAATTTATAATATCAAACGTATCCTGATAATTTTCAATTGCTGAATTATGCATCATTCTGAATGAAAACAGTCCGTACAACGCGTCAGAAACTTCAAACTGGAATGATTTATCGAACTTGTTGATATTTTTGAATACAAGCTCTTTTGCTTTTTTAAAATACCCGTCATTTTCAGGTACCCTGAATGACATAAGAATATAATAGAATATAGCTATGATCTCATGATCTTTGCTTTTTGTTTCCTGCATGTGTTCAATTGCCTGCTGCACCAGCCCCATATCAAGCTGTTTCCTGATGTGCGCCATTGCGGGGTTTTCGCTTTCATGCAGATTGAAATTCATACCCAGACTTTCAAAATCAAATCTCTGCCTGAATGCGTGGATGAAATAGTACTTCAGAAGCTCATTGCTTTCTTCATTTCCTGATGAATTCAGCTTTGCCCGCCTGCTCCTGTGATAAAGGAAATTCCGTTCAATTAACGCGAGCCTGAATTTATAGATGAAATGGATATCGTTATACTTTATTTTGTTAAGCTCTGTTCTCAGGTTTTTAAGTTCAATTTTAAACAACTCATCTGCCCGGCTCGATTCCAGCTTTTCAAGCAGGTCTACACTTAAATTAAGATCATTTGCCCTGTAACTTTCTATAGCAAGGAATTCTCTTGCCTTCAGGTATAGCTCAGAGCTCAGGTTCTTATATACCTGCACATTATATGTGCTTTCAGGATACAGGCTTTCATAAATTTCAGCCTTCTTAATTTTTTTCTCATCGAATTCCGGAGCATGTTTTATCAACTTATCGTAGAACTGAACAAGCTTACTTTTATTATTAAAATATGGTGAGCAAAGGAATTCCCTGAAACTTGTAAGTTCCTTTTTGTTCAGCTTCCTTAACAGCAGTATTATCTTACTTGTAACCATATTAGTTACGTAATTTACAAATTTTCAAAGAAATAATCATTATTAATATTAGTTATTTCAGGTTACCATTTAATAAAAATCTTTTTGCCTTATTATGAACTGAACGTTATAATTGCCGTGTAATCTGTTACCGGTGAGAGAATAAGATAAACTACATTTGTCCTCTCACCGGGCATGGCCGAAAAAAAAGAGTGCCCCTGATTCCGGATTAAGGTGCACGCTTTATCGGCCGTATCATAAAAATTATCGTTTTGCAAAAAACATTATAAAAGGAGCTTTAAAATGAAATATCCAAAATTAATTTTTGTGTGCCTGGCTATTATTTTTATTCAGTCTGCCATTAAGGCGCAAACTGACTATACGTCAGAAACAAAGTTCAATCAAAGCAGCTTGAGGAAAGTTTCAGGTAATGAAAATCTGTATCCCGGCTTAACCAGGACTTCAAATGTTCCTCAGCAGCTTTTGAATGATTATAATGCGGCAGTTGATGCCCGCAATGAATCAGAAAAAAGCAGGCTTGGCATTGAAATGGAAAAATATCTGGATAAGCCTTCAGTTTCTAATATTGACCCAAATACATTATTTATCCCTGAAAAAAATACTGAACCGCCGTTCGTGAATGACTGGTACCTGAATGATGTTATGGTGACTAGTTCCGATGTTGCAACATCCGGTGGGTACAGGCAAATTGATCTGAAACAGGCTGAAGATGGCTGGTTATATATGGCTGTTAACACAAGGAATCCAACAGGCGGGTTTAACGCACTTGCAAGGGTTTACCGCTCAAGCAATGGCGGCGCCAACTGGTCCTTTGTAGCCGGATGGCAGTCAACCAACTACTGGAGCTCAATATCTATGCTGGTTGAAAGCAGGAATAACAGCATACCTGACTCAACAAGGATACTGCTTTATGTTACTTCCAGCCCGAACTCAAATTTTAATGATGCGTTTTTAGCCGTTGTAAGCTTTACAAGAAACGGTACCGGTTCATATTCTAATGTTGTTGCAAATCCCACAGCTGGCAATCGTTTTGCAACAGTATCTGCCTGCAGTGACGGGATGTTCTCTTCAAGTACAACATATATGCATATAGTCGTCCGTGAAGAAACAAACGGCGGGGGAGTGTTTTCTGCGATACATCATTTCCGCACTATAAACTGGGGATTCGCACACACAAGCGCCGTTTATAATCTTCCGTATGAAAACTATTACCCAAGAGCGGCATTTTCAAATGAAACCGGTAACGATTCCATATATATCGCATTTGAAAGAAGAGTAGCTAATGATGAATGGGAGATCCGCCTTCTTGCAACCAGCGAAATTCCTTCGGTAAGTTACCAGCTGCGTTACATCACTGACGCCACAAGCGGTACTTTGTATAAAAGACCCGATATCACAGTTCAGCAGCGTGATTTTAATTTGCCTCAGCAGATACTGGTTACATGTACTAAAAATGACAGGGCAGTCTACCACGGGTCCACAGATGGCGGTGCAAGCTGGAACATTGATCTTTCACTCGGGCTTCCAAGTCAGCCGGTTGATTTTACTTCGTGCAATTCTGACTCTCTGACAGCCGGTGGCGGTTATTTTATCGCGGCTTATGTTGATCTGAATGGTGATTCTGTTAATGTAAGGCGGGGTGTTATCGGCTCCATGGGAAATATTTTACACAGAAGGAACAGCCTGCAAAGCACAGGAACTTTAGCGCCTGAATGCGCCATTTACAGGGAGGGGAGCACAAAGTACAGCGCTTTAGTTTATGCAGGTTCCGGACCCACAAGCGTTTACTTTAACATGGAAAATCTTGTAACCGGCATTCAGCCAATAGGCAGCAATATTCCGGATAAATTCAGTCTATCGCAAAACTATCCTAATCCGTTTAACCCGGTTACCAATATTGAATTTGCTGTACCAAGATCATCATATGTGAAACTTGTGGTGTATGATATAAGGGGCAGTCTGGTTGAAACACTGGTAGCCCAACAGTTAAGTGCCGGTTCATATAAAGCTGACTGGAATGCTTCAACTCTTTCAAGCGGAGTTTATTTCTACAAGCTTGAAACTAATGATTTTGCTGAAACTAAAAGGATGGTACTGGTTAAATAAGCTAATAGTTATTCAATAAGTTGCTTAACAGGCATTGATAATATCAATGCCTGTTTTGATATTTTATAAAAATCACTGGTAGTATAATTTTATATAATAAATAATGATCAATATGCTGAAATTCTTGATAGTTCTATTTGTTTTGACCGGTACCGTTTTTATTTATGGGCAGTGGCAGCCTGATTATAGATTCACAAACCACCCCGATAGCTCACTAACCTCTCCAAATAATGCAAGGTGTATTGTGGCGCTTGGCAGTATAATACATACCGCCTGGTATGATAATCGTGATGGCAATTACGAAATTTATTACAAACGCTCAACTGATGATGGCTTAACTTGGGGAACCGATACAAGGCTGACAAATGAAGTAAATATTTCTATTCGACCCTCTGTAGCATTGTCAGCTCAGTATGTGCATATAGTTTGGTATGATACCCGTAACGGCAATGAGGAAATTTATTACAAACGCTCCGCAGATGGAGGCGTTAGCTGGGGTCCGGATACAAGACTGACAACGAATGCCAATAATTCAATTTTACCTTCAGTATCCTCACTTGGGCTGCTGGTTAATGTTATTTGGATAGATAACAGAGACGGAAATTATGAAGTGTATTACAAACGTTCAACCGATGCAGGGATAAACTGGGGTGCGGACACGCGCCTTACAAATAATGCATCTGTTTCATTGATGTCTTCATGTGTTATTTCAGGTTCGGTTATTCATGTTACGTGGGATGATACCCGTGACGGACCAAACGAAATTTACTATAAGCGTTCAACAGATTTGGGCATCACGTGGAGTTCTGATATAAGACTGACAAGTAATTCAGGTGTATCATGGTTCCCGTCTATTGCTGTTTATGAGGATCATGTCCAGGTTTCGTGGGTCGAAAACAGCGACGGAAATCCTGAGATATACAGTAAGCGCTCAATTGATGCCGGCATAACATGGGAGGCAAATATAAGACAGACAAATAACACTGCTATTTCCATTCGTCCTACAATTAGTATATCAGGTACCTATGTTCATCTTGTGTGGGAGGATAATGTTGAAGGGAACGAAGAAGTTTATTATAAATATTCAACTAATGGCGGTGTCAGTTTTTCTTTGGCTGCAAGATTAACTAATGATCCTGCAATATCAGTTTATCCGTGCCATACAGTGTCATCTGCGGGGATTCATTGCCTGTGGCGTGATTTCCGTGACGGTAACTGGGAAGTTTATTACAAAAGAAATCCGACAGGCAATCTTGTAAATGTTCATACATTATCCAGCGAATCACCTTCATTATATTTTCTCGGGCAGAATTATCCAAACCCGTTTAACCCAATGACAAAGCTCAAATTCCAAATGCCAAACCCCGGTTTTGTAAAGTTAATTATTCACGATGTGCTGGGCAGAGAAGTTGCGGTGCTGGTGAATGAACAATTAAATCCGGGAACTTATGAGGTTGATTGGAACGCTTTGAATTATCCAGGCGGTGTGTACTTCTATAAGCTGGAAACTGATGGATTTACTGAAACAAAACGAATGGTGCTGATTAAATGATAATTATTTCGATCTTAAATGTTTAAGCGGTCTAAAGACCGCTTTTTTTATGGAACATTTCTCTTACTATTATAGTAAAAATATTAACAGCCAAACTAAACTTCAAAAAGCCATGAAAAAACACTCAAAAAAACCATTTTTACCATTAGTGGCAGTCTTAACCATTTTAACAGCATTATCCATATCGGCATATTTAGTATTATTCAATACGGGTGATCCTGTTAAAGTTCAGCAGACAAATGCCAGGAACATAAATACTTCTCCGCAGGCTAACGGAAAAATCGGCAGCGGACCCATCAAGTTCACAACTTCACTTGATAACAATTACTACTACGATAAGAACAGTGTATATCTTTACATTGATCTTGAAGCCGATAAGATCAGCGAAAGCAGAGAAAGAACACCGATGAATATTTCTATCGTTATTGATAGAAGCGGCTCTATGGGTGAAAAGAACAAGCTTGAGTATGTAAAGAAAGCTGTTGATTACCTTATTGATGAAGCCGGAACGGATGATTATGTATCAATTGTAACGTACGATGATTACGTAGATGTACTCCAGAAATCAATGATAGTGCGTGAAAAATATGAACTCAGGGAAAAAATAAACGCGCTCCAGCCCGGCGGATTCACAAATCTGAGCGGCGGTATGTTTGAAGGATATGACCAGGTTAATAATAACTACATGCGCGGATATGTAAATAAAGTATTCCTGTTAAGCGATGGACTTGCCAACCGCGGAATCACCGATAGGTATAAACTTTCCACAATGGTTAAGGAAAAAAACCGGAGGGATGGCGTTACTATCTCAACCTTTGGTGTGGGCACGGAGTTCAACGAGAACATGATGACCGATATTGCTGAATACGGCAAAGGGAATTACTACTACATTAAAAATTCCAGCGATATCCCGGAGATATTCGCAACAGAGCTTCGCAACATGAAAAACCTTGTTGGTCAGAATACTAAAATGAAAGTTCGTTTCCCGAAGGATAACCTGAGAGTAAGCAAAGTGTTCGGCTATCCGTATGAAGTTGAAGGTGATATGGTAACCATAGATTTTAAAGATGTATTTTCAGCACAGAAAAAATCCGTGCTCATAAAATTTGATGTCACCGGGAATTCAGAAAAAAAGCTCGTATTTGAAAATGAGCTTACATACGAGGATGTTACCGCTGATTTCCGTTTGGTATCAGAAAAGAACACTAACAATGTAGAACAGACATCAAGCATCGATAAGTATAATACAAACAGAAATGAAACGGTAGTACTGAATGTTGCGATGTTTGAAGCAAACGAGATAATGGAAGAAGCATTAAAGAATGTTGATGACGGTAATTACAC
>JABFSP010000377.1 GCA_013140565.1 Ignavibacteria bacterium | reverse complement strand
ATTTTAAGCAATGCCTGTTGTACGCCTTCACCGGATACATCACGGGTAATTGAAGTGCTGTCAGACTTACGGGAAATTTTATCAATTTCATCTACATAAACTATTCCGCGCTCGGCTTTCTTAACATCATAGTTTGCTGATTGCAGCAAATGAACCAAGATTGTTTCAACATCATCACCTACGTAACCAGCTTCGGTGAGCGTAGTAGCATCCGCTATTGCAAACGGCACATCAAGCAGCTTAGCCAGAGTTTGCGCAAGGAAAGTTTTTCCGCTTCCTGTGGGACCAATAAGCATAATGTTGCTTTTTTCAATCTCAACATCATCAACGTAGCTGAACTCGTTTGAATCAATTCTTTTGTAATGATTATAAACTGCTACTGATAAAACTTTTTTTGCGGCATCCTGACCAACAACATACTGATCCAAAAACTTCTTAATTCCTTCAGGAGTAAGCTCGTGCCTTTGGGGCAGATTCTTATTCAGGCTTGCTGCCGTGCTCTGCTTTATGATAGTCATAGCATTGGTAATACACATATCGCAGATGTAAACCTTTTTGCCAACGTAGTTGGAGGGTCCCGCTATCATGCTTGTTACCTTATTTGCGCTTCTGCCACAAAACGAGCAAACCGGTGAATTAATGTTTTTGATGTTTGTTTTATTGGACATGTTTTAGATATGTATAATTTAAGTCCTGTTTGTTGATGTTTGATTACTGAAACTGAATAAAATTGGTACTGGAGAGGAGACTCGAACTCCTAAACCTTACGGTGCATGCTCCTAAGGCATGTGCGTATACCAATTCCGCCACTCCAGCAAAAAATTAGAATTGTTTAAAATCCGTTAAGCCTTACGGCATCCCGCTCTGGCGGGACGTGTATACCAATTCCACTACTCCAGCTTAATATTTAAAAATAACTTACCAAACTTAAACAATAAAGATTTAAAAATCAAGAACCCTATAAAAATAATGTAGTTACAGAAAATACCTAAAGAATAAGTTTAATTATGGACCTATTCGCAGGGTTTCTATGATCTAATGCATAAAAATAAATAAAGGTTGCATGTAGTGCAATACTGTTATTACATTAATTTAGGAAAAAATCTTCAAGTCGGCGCGACTGGACTTGAACCAGCGACCCCCACTACCCCAAAGTGGTGCGCTACCGGGCTGCGCTACGCGCCGAGTGAATCAGTACAAATTTAATTATTAAATAGTAACAAAAAAAGCCACGAACTTTGCTTAATTTTATCGGCTATTTAAACTTAATAACCCTGGGCTCGTGCCACGAATACACAAAACTGATATTCTAAATCAATGAAAGTTTTTGTTTTTTGAAAATTTTTCAATGCATCTGATTTCGTGGAACCAGTAGCTTTTTTGTTTCAACTCTCCTTCACTTCTATGAAGTTCATGGAACAGACAATTGCTCAGAAATATATTCTTAGTACAGTATAAGTATATACAAAAAGGCCTGTATGATTTACCAATTACTAATAAAGATGCTTAAAACAAGTTCCTAAAGGCATTGCAGTATGACAATAAGGTTTTTTGTAAAGTTAACAATATGTTAAAATCGAAATAAAAAAGTCCGGTTAACTAACCGGACTAAATAATCTGATGAAACATAATACTCTAATCGTCTAACTGGTTATACAATTCTTCGAGGAACTTTCTTAACTCTTTCAAGTCCTCTACCATTTTATCGCTTTCTCTTTCACCCTCTTCCATCACGGCAGTCTCTGATGATCCCTGGTGGCTATCAAACAGACTAAGCTCTCCCGCTTTTTGTTTCTGCACTTCAACAACATTCAGATCAGATTTTTCAGCGCCATCATCACCAACGTTGTAATTCTTAATAATTTTCTTTGCACCTTCAATTGTATATTTTTCTTCTTTAAGCAACTTCTTTATTAACAGGATCATTTTGATATCTTTGTTTGTATATATCCTGTTACCTGAAGAATTTTTTGCAGGGTTTAGCTGTTCAAACTCAGTTTCCCAATACCTTAGTACATACTGCTCCAGGTCACATATTCTGCTCACCTCGCTGATTGAATAATACAGCTTTTTCATAGAGAAATTTTTCATAGCCATAAATTTAATTCTTATGATTTAATTCAAAAATACTTATTTTTGTGATACTTTTCAATAGGTAACTATCAAAATACTTCATTTAAACAGATTAGTCAATAGCAAATGCTGGCAGTTATGATTAAATTAGCTGCATAAAGGAAAAAATGAATGAGATAAGAGTTAGATTTGCACCTTCGCCGACCGGATTTTTGCATGTTGGCGGAGCCAGAACGGCCATTTTTAACTGGTTATTTGCAAAGAACAAAAATGGCAAATTTTTGCTCAGAATTGAAGATACCGATCCTGAAAGGAGCAAAAGTGAGCTATCCGAACAAATAATCAGAAGTATGAATTGGCTGGGTATGACAGCCGATGAGCCAATTGTCTACCAGGCGCTGAATATCGAACGTCACAAACAGGTGGCACTTGAACTGCTTGGCAGCGGGAACGCGTACTATGCCTTTGAAACTTCTGAAGAGCTGGAAGAGCAAAGAAAGCTGGCTCAGCGCAATAAAGTACCTTTTAAATATAACAGGGCATCATTGAATTTATCAGAAGAAACTGTAAAAGAATTTCTTGCAGAAGGCAAACCTTATGCAATCAGGTTTAAAGTCCCTGAAGGTGTAACTGAATTTAATGACCTTGTTCACGGGAATACTACATTCAAAAATTCTGATATTGATGACTTCGTAATTATGCGCTCAGACGGTTCGCCCGTTTATATGATAGCAGTTGTTGTAGATGACCATGATATGAAGATATCTCATATTATCCGCGGAGACGATCATTTATCGAACACACCAAAACAAATATTGATGTACAGGGCATTAGGCTGGGATGAACCTGAGTTCGTGCACCTTCCTATGATACTGGATGAAGAAAAGAAAAAACTTTCAAAGCGGCGTAATCCTGTAAGCACTGAAGAATATAAAGATAAAGGGTACCTCTCAGATGCATTATTTAACTTTCTTACGCTGCTTGGTTTTGCGCCTGAAAATAATGCCGAAGTAGTTTCCAAAGAGGAGTTGATAAAGATCTTTACTTTTGAAAGAGTAAACAAGAAGTCGGCTGTGTTTGATATGAAAAAGCTGAACTGGATAAATTCAGAATACATAAGAAATTCTGATACTGACGAGTTGATAGGGCTTGCCAAAGGTTCAAAATATCTCGCTGAAAACGGGATAGATTTCACAAAATTTAGCGATTTATATATTTCTTTGGTTATTCTGCTTATGAAAGAAAGACTGAATACACTGAATGACCTTTATGATTTTGGGGCATATTTTTTTAAAGACCCTGAAAACTTTGATGAAAAAGGAATTATTAAATATTGGATCACTGAAATAAAACCTGTTTTCAGAGAATTTTCAGAAGAACTTGAAAATTTCGAAAATTGGAAATCGCAGGAACTTGAGGAGAAATTAAGATTTTTTGCTGAAAATAGGCAAATTAAGGCAGCACAACTGATACATTTGTTAAGACTTTCCGTTACAGGCAAAACAGTCAGCCCGGGAATTTTTGAAGTAATCGAAATAATGGGTAAAGATTCAACTAATAGAAGAATTTACAATTTTTTGCAAAAAAATTGAAAAAATTATATTGTTTTTTTGCAATTAGATAGTTACATTTGCTTCAATCAAAGCGTTAACATTTAATTAACAAAACCTCTCCCTAAATAAGGAGAATTATTGGAGGTAATAACTACATGAAATATCTTAAACTTTTTGTATTGGCAGTAGCTTTTTTATTCGCTGCTAATACTTATTCACAATGGACATATTGCAATGGTTCAGCAGGCATGACAGGTCTCGGAACAAACCCCGGAATCTACTGCCTTGACGGAAACAATGCAATTGTTGTTGGCGGCGTAACAGGCGCACCAAAAGTTTACAAAACCACAAACGGCGGCGTTAACTTTGTTAACATAACTGCAAACTTAACCGGACCTGAATTATATGCAGGCTGTATGATGGATGCAAACACATTAATGGTTGGTGATGGCGCAGGAAACGCAAAATTGTGGAGATCAACTGATGGCGGCGTTAGCTGGACAACAGTATTAACAACAGGCGGTGCAGGCGGATTCTTTAACGGTATCGTTAAAGCTAACTTAACCCCAGGTTTTGTTGTAGCACAGAGCGATGGACCAACAGGTTCAGGCGCTGCTTGTGTGATGTATATATCAACAAATTCAGGCGCTAACTGGACAGCTTCAGTTCAGACAGGCGTTGGATTCACAATTGGTTCATTACCTGCAGTTTACTGCATAGATAACCAGTTCTTCGGTAACGGTGCAAGTACAGCTCCAAGACTTGCATGGACATCAAACGGCGGTACAACATGGACAGGTCAAGCAGTTAGTGTTACAGGTACATTCACATCAGGTTTAGCTTTCAATAACAATAAGTTAAACGGTCTTGCAATTTCAAGCGCATCATACCCGAATATTTCAAGAACATCAACCGGACCTGCAGGTCCCTGGACAACCGTATCAACAGGCGGTACAGGCGCAAGCACACTTAATGTTTTAAGATGGGTTCCCGGAACAGACATCTGCTTCCTGGCTACATCTCTTGGTATTATGATGACCACAAATAACGGAACATCATTTGTAAATCAGACAACCAATTCAATCACAGGTTTCTTTGATATTTCAGTTCAGAATAACAGCGGAACAATTAATGGTTATGCAGTTGCAGGCGACGGTAGTGTAGTAAAACTTACATCACCTGTTGCTATAGATCCGGCAAACACAACAACACCATCAACATTCGCACTTGAACAGAACTATCCAAATCCGTTCAATCCTTCAACAACCATCAAATATTCAGTACCGGTAAGCGGAAATGTATCAATAAAGGTATATAACAGCATCGGTGTTGAGGTAATGACAGTTGTTAACAAAAACCATGTTGCTGGTAACTATGTTGAAAGCGTTGATCTCAGCGGTCTTTCATCAGGTATCTACTTCTATACATTATCATCAGGCGACTTCAAAGATACAAAGAAGATGATGTTAGTAAAATAACGGAGTTATTTTGCAAACCTTGTTTCTAAGGTTGGATTTAAAAATCGTAAAATTTTCACTAAAACCCCACTGAATAAGTGGGGTTTTTCATTATGGTTTGAGATTATTTTTATAAATCGTTAGATTAGTAAAATTAAAATTCCTCGATTAAAAAAATGATGAAATTTGCCCTTCGGCTGATAATAATTCTCAATATAACCGCAATAAGTGTGTTTTCACAGTGGACAGTTGTTTCACAACTCCCTGCAAGTGAGTTTGGCAGCTACCCTTCTATATCTGTTCCAAATTGCAGCACTATTGCCGTCTGCGGCGGTGAGTCAAACAGCCCCAGGGTATTTTTATCAACAAACAGCGGATTGAACTTTTCAAATATTACCGGAAACATTACAACGAATGAGCTGTATTCGATATATGCATTTGATAAAGATACTATTTTTGTTGGCGATGGAGGAAATCCGGGCGGCACAGGAGGTAATGCGAGGGTTTACAAAACCACAAATGGCGGCCTGAACTGGACAGTAGCACTAACAACAGGTGGTAATAGCGGATTTATCAATGGAATTTCATTCAGTCAAACAAATCCGGAGTTCGGCATCATAATAAGTGACCCGCCATTGAACAATGATTCGTTTTGGGTAGCTAAAACACATAATGGGGGTCAAACCTGGCAAATTACAAAGGCTCCTAATACCGCGCAATTTACGGTTCAAAATTCTGATTTTGTTATTGACAGCCTGTTTTATGGTTTCGGGCTTAACACAACTCCAGCCAGATTTTATATGACAACCAACGGCGGAGTAAACTGGGTAGTGAGAAATACCGGGCTTGGCGGCTTTTCTGTGCCTTCAATAGCTTTTAAATCTGATAAACTTACCGGAATAGCCATCAGCGATATTGCCATGCCGAATATAGCGAGAACAACAAATTCCGGGGTAAACTGGCAAACAATCAATATCGGTTCCGGCACGACCGGCGTTGCTACTGTTAAGTGGATCCCTGAAACAAGTATCTTTTTTATAGCGGCAAGCAATATCAAACGCTCTTCTGATAATGGGTTAACATGGCATGAAATGAATACATCCGGTGTTGTAAATTTTGCGCAAATGGATATTTATCCAACCGGAGCAAATTCTATCTGCGCGTACGCGCTTGCATCAAATGGCAAAGTTTTGAAATTTGAAGGTGAGCCGTTCGGAATTGATCCGGGTAATACAACTGTACCTTCTGAATTTAAACTTGAACAAAATTATCCGAATCCTTTTAACCCCGAAACTACCATAAAATACTCTGTTCCCAAATCCGGTATGGTTAAACTTGCTTTATAT
>JABFSP010000376.1 GCA_013140565.1 Ignavibacteria bacterium | reverse complement strand
CTATTACATCAAGCTCAGAATCATCCTTTAAGCCAATGCTGTTTTTCAGTACTTTTTTTGCAATTGCCAAATTGTTTTTTGACTGTGACAGAACAGGTTTCTGATTTTCCATCACAACTTTCGCTCTGATGTAATCATACTCAAGGGCTACACCCGCTTTGTATCTTGCTTCAACAACCCTCAGGTTTTCGGCTGCATTTTCAATACTCTGCTCGTTAAGTTTAATTACCTCTTTAAGCAGCAGTACGTTAAAGAAAGATTTTTTTACATCAGTTTTGATTTTTGTTTCAACGCTTTTAACGTTTTCATCCTGGATGCGTGAATAGTATTCAGCTATTCTAATCCCGTTAAATACCGGCGTACCTAAAAAGGGAATAGGCTCGGAGACGTCCAATGTAGTAGTTATACTATTATCCGAGCCTATTTCGAAGTTTTGCCCGAAGATATTGATCGTCTGTTTCCTGAACGACCTGGTATATCTTGAGCTTAACGTTAAAGTCGGCACTAAATTTTCGCTGTAAACCTCAGAAACCTGTTTATCAGCTTTCAGTTTATCAAGCTTCGCAATTACGTAATCTGAATTGTTCCTTTTTGCAAGGTTTATCGCATCATACAGTGTCAGGGTTTTAACGCTCTGGCTGTATGCTGCCGAAGCAAACAACGTAAAAAGGATCAAGGCGGCGATTAGTTTATTCATAAATTAAATTATGAGTTATTTAAAATTTTTGTGATATGTTCTAATTCTGCAGAACATTTTCAAACAGTTTTTTTGTATTTGAAAATTTTTCTTTGCCCAGCTCAGTTAAAAAGCCGTTAAAGAAAATTTCCGCGGTAATTCTCATTGCCTCATGGAAAGAATATTTGCTGTTTAAGACAAAATCAGCGTGTGTTACTGCTTCAATTGCGCCATTAAGCGCGGTAATAATAATATCTACCGGAACGTGTTCAACTACTTTTTCCTTTTTGCCCTGCTCCAGCAGTTTTGACATGATCTTGGTAACTTTTTCCTGCCTGACTTTGGCGAACTGTTTGCTTAAATGGGGGGCATGGACTTCAAGATCGCGGAACCAAACCGGCGAGCAGTTCATTGACATACTTTTCTGCTTGTGAATGATCTTGAGGAATTTCGTTATCGCATCGTCATCGCTTTCGGCAACTTCATCAAGGAACTCTTCCATCAGGTTCATCCTCATACCGCAAACATTTTCAAGCAGCTCTTCTTTTGAATCGAAATGCTTGTAAATTGTTTTTTTGCTCATTTGCAGGTCACGGGCAATTTCATCCATAGTGGTCTTGTAAAAGCCCTCTGTTATGAACTTTGCGTGCGTAAAATACAGTATTTTATCTTTTTCCGTAACTTCTGCCATTCTAGATCAGTTTTTGGGGATTGGAAACTATTTTCGTTTCTTAAGTTTCCAAAATAATTAATGGAAACTTATTTGTCAAGTGTTAAATTAATATTCTTAAAATTAACGTAATTTTAACATATATTTGTGTAATATTGGAAACTGAAATACAGTTGTGTGTTAGTGGATAAAAAAGAGATCGACCTCAAGAAAAAAGCAGCATTAATTTCCCTTTCAATCGGATTCCTCATGTTTTTTGGTAAGATAGGAGCTTATTGGTTAACAGGCTCCGCCGCAGTGCTTTCTGATGCCCTTGAATCTATTGTTCACATAGTTGCAACTTCGTTCGCGTTTTACAGCCTGCATCTATCAACAAAGCCGGCTGATAAGGAGCATCCTTATGGCCACGGGAAAATTGAATTTTTCTCGGCTGGATTTGAAGGCGCAATGATCATTATTGCGGCATTTACTATTATTGCATACGCGGTAAGGGATATTGTTTTCCCGAGAGAAATTTCATCTCTTGATGTTGGCGCGGGAATTATAACAGCTGCAAGTGTTATAAATTTGCTTCTTGGATTATACCTGATAAGAACAGGGAAAAAGACAAAGAGCCTTATACTTATTGCAGATGGTAAACATGTTATGACCGATTCCGTAACAAGCTTTGGCGCAGTTGCAGCGCTAATATTAGTCTTGATAACTGATATAAAATTATTTGACCCATTAGTTGCAATTATCCTTGCACTGAATATATTATGGACAGGTAAACATTTAGTTCGTGAATCCATTGGCGGGTTAATGAATGAAAATGACGATAAGATAATTAGTGATATAGGTTCGGGGCTGGAGTCACAGCGCAAAGAACACCCTGACTGGATAGATGTTCACAGGTTAAGATACTGGAAGTCCGGGGATAAATATATGGTGGATTTCCATTTGATCGTGCCCTATTATAAATCGGTGAGTGAAAGCCACGAAACCGTTGACCGGCTTGAGCGCAGGATAATTGATTCACTTGGCACCAAGCAGGTGGAGTCACTAATTCATTTAGACCCTTGTAATCCACGCTGCTGTTATATCTGCACTATGCCGGAGTGCGGCGTACGCAAAGAGCCGAATTCAAAGTACATTAAATGGGATTCGAAAAAAATCACATCACTTCCTACTTACGATATCGATGACGTAAGCGAAGAAATGCTTACTTAAGCAGGATCATTTTCTTTGTATCGGTAAATTCACCTGCCTGAAGATTATAAAAATACACTCCGCTTGGCAGTTCTGCCGCATTAAAATCAACTTCATAAATTCCGGATTCCAGGTTTTCATTGACAAGTGACTGAACTTCCCTTCCGAGGTTATCAAATACCATTAAACGGATATATTCATTTCCGCCTGCAGGAATTTCGAATTTAATTTTTGTTGATGGATTGAACGGATTAGGATAATTTTGCTTCAGCGAAAAATACTCCGGAATAATATTTGATACCGGAGAAATATTTGTCAGTGCATTGGAAGTTTTTCTTATTGTACCGTTATTGCCAACGGTATAACCCGTATCGGATGACGGAAAGTAAACGGAATGAAGATCGTTATTTGTACCTGAGTTAAGCTGTATCCAGTTACTTCCGGAATTAACAGTATAGAGAATTATCCCGTTTTCACCAACTGTGTAACCAACGTTGGTGAACGTGAAATGTATCTCGTAAAGATCATTTGTGGTCCCTGCATTAAGTGTCGTCCAGTTTAATCCGCTGTTCGATGTTTTTAAAACTACACCGTTCATACCAACACAGAATAATGTATTGAATGATGACATATTGTTAAATCTTACATCAAGCAGACTTGTTGTGGTACCGGAGGTCTCTCCGCTCCAGTTTACGCCGCCGTTTGTCGTAAATCTGATAGTACCGTTTGCACCAACTGAATAGCCGATATTGTTAGTTAAAAAATGTACTTCATATAAAGAGTTTGATGTTCCGGTTGATTGCGCTGACCAGATTGTGCCGCCATTTGTTGTTTTACGTAAAACCCCGCCTTCTCCCGCAGCAAAGCCGGTATTAGCATCTATAAAGAAGATTTCGTAAAGTGTAGAATTAGTGCCGGAAGTTTGTGAGGTCCAGTTTGTACCGGAGTTAGTGGTTTTTCGTATAGTTCCGTTAGTACCCGAAACATAACCTGTGTTTGGTGTGATAAAATTTATTTCATACAGATCCTGTGAAGTACCTGAAGTTAATGAGCTCCAGTTCGCTCCGCCGTTCGTTGTCTTACGGATAAGTCCGTTCAGACCAACAACGTAACCTGTTTTACATGATGTAAAATAAACGGAATAAAGATCCTCGTTGGTACCTGATGTTATCGATACCCATGTTGGCTGCTGAGCCAGAAGAATTCCGGAAAATATTAAAATAAATATTGATGTAAGTTTTAGAAAAGTAGAAATATTTTTCATTTAATCCCCCCTTGGATTTAATTTTCTACTCCAATTTACTAATGCATTACGGGGATTACCATAGCTATTATAAGTAACGAAAACACTGATAAATACAACTATGTCATGTTTTTACATCAACTTAGGCATTCTTGTTAACATAGCACATTAGAAACAAGGCGGTTAATTGATAATATTATTTAACCAGTATCATCTTCTTTGTATCAATAAACCCACCAGCTGAAAGTTTATAAAAATATACACCGCTTGGTAGATCTGCTGCATTAAACTCGGCTTCATAAATTCCGGGCTTCAGGTTTTCGTTTATAATAGAGCGGACTTCCTTGCCGAGGATATCGTATACACATATACGGGCAATATCAACCACACCTGCCGGAATTTCAAATTTAATTTTTGTTGACGGGTTGAAAGGGTTTGGGTAATTTTGATGAAGAGTGTATTTGGATGGTACTTCTGTTGAAATTGGGTTTATACCAATGAGTTGCGAATATTTAATAGTCATTAAATCTATGTCAGTATTTAAACTCCTTAAACCACCAAGCACATAAATACTATAATTACTATCAATAATTATCGATGCATCAGGGATAATACTCGAATAATGAAAGCTATTTTGATGTTGACTCCATACTAACATACCATTCTGATTATATTTTAGCGTAGTCAGCCTATAAGAACTATCCGAATTTTTGCTATATCCTAAAGAGTAAATATCATTGTAATTGTCTACAATAATAGAAGAAACAAAATCATTATCATTTCCTTGATCATTAAATCGAGATACCCAAATAGAATCACCAAATGAGTTATATTTTATTAAGGTAAAATCATAACCCAAATTTGAATAAAAAGCTGAGCCAGTAACAAAAATATTCCCTAGCTTATCAGTTCTAACTTTTACAGGATAATTCCTTCCTAGTCCATTGCCATCATACTTTCTAATCCATTTTTGATTACCTGAAGAATCATATTTTATTAATACAAAAAGATAATTGTTGTATGAAAAAGGAGAACCATCGCTTTCGCCTAACACATATATATTATTATTGCTGTCAAAATCTATATCATATGGGTGATCATAATTTCCTGAATTATAAATTCTTGCCCATAGTGAATCTCCTTGTGATGTGAATTTAACAACCACAATATCATCAAATGATAAATATTTGTAATAAGTTATTATAACATTGCTGCTCTTATCCAACTTTAATAATTGAAAAGATGTAATACTTACATCTAATATCTGTTTTTGCCATAACAACCGTCCATCAATATCATATTTTAATATTACAATACCTCCTTCAAAGTCACCCGCAACATAAACATTCATGTTTACATCCAAATCAATTGAGGTATAATATGCGTAATTTCCTCTGGAAAACTTATTTACCCAAATAACATTTCCAGTTGAATCGAACTTAATTATTACTATTTTGTTAGAATTCGAACTGCAAACATAAATATTTGAATTTCTATCTATTACCAGAGAACCCGGATATTCGGAACTACTTACATTTGTACTAAAGTTTCTACTCCATATTAAATCGCCAGTTTTAGAATATTTAATTAATATTAGTTTTTTTGGTAAATTTTGAGCGTTGCTAGTTCCTAACACCAAAACATTTCCCAGTGAATCGAAACCTATATTAACTGGATAATCATCAGAGTTATTTGTGTTGTTAAAAGTTCTCACCCACTCCTGCTGCACCTGGGCAAAAGAATTTAATATAAATATCATTTGTAAAATTATAAAGAAAGAGTATTTCATAGTTACCTCCAGTTCAAAAATAATACATAAAATAAGTATTTACAATCAGAAATCTAAAGTCATATTCTTTTTACGCATTTATCCTTATTTTTGCCCTAACATTTCGTATTATGACCAGTTGAAATATCCCGAAAAAGTTAAGTATATCTTAGCAATTGATTCCGGCGCGACAAAAAGCGAAGTTTTGTTATACCCGGTTGGTGAACCCCCCTTAGTCCCCCCTTTGGTAAAGGGGGGAAAGAAGTTGTACAAGTATCCATTCATTAATCTTAACTTGCTTGGATTTGATGAATCAGTTAAACGCTTAAAAAATATTGTAAAAGATGTAACAAAAATCGCAGGGAAGGGCAGCATACTGGCAGTTTCGGCGGGAATATCCGGTGCCAGGTACGAGGCAGACAGGAAAAAGATCGCATCGGCACTAAAGAAGGCAACAGGAATAAAGAAAGTTTTCATTTTGCCTGATACTGAAATAGCGCTGGCAGCAGCTTTTGAGCATGATACAAAGAATTGCGGGATTTTAATTGCAGGTACAGGCTCGATTCTCTATTATAGAGCAGGTGATGGAAAAATTAACCGCATAGGCGGCTGGGGCAGGCATATTGGCGATGAAGGAAGCGGTCACTGGATAGCAAGAGAAGCTCTTTATAAAGTGACTAAGCATTACGATAAGAGGCATAAGGCAGAACTGCTGGTGAAGGTCATAAAAAAAGAATTAGGTATTGATGAAACGAACATCATTCAGCAGGTTTATCATCATGGATTTGAAATATCGAAATTAACCAAACACGTTTTCCGCTGTGCAGAAAAAGGCGATAAAGTCTCAATTGGGATAATAAAAGACGCGGCTGAAAATCTTTTGACTCACTTTATTCCATTGAAGAAACAGAAGTACACAATTGCCATGATGGGTTCATTGTTAACTGAAGAAAAGCTTTTGGTGCAAGAGCTTAAGAAAGCTGCAAGAAAGAAGTTTCCGAATATTACACTTGTGCTGCCTGAGTTTTCTCCTGTTTGGGGAGCGGTGAAAATCGCTATATCAAATAGCAAATAACAAAAACCAAATAGCGAAAAAGATAATTGAATAATTGTGACTATTCTCCCTCCCCTTCGGGAAGGGCAAGCATCACCAAAAGTGATGCGCGGGAGGGGTCGTTTCTCTATAACTTTGTAACTCTGTTGTTGAAAGATTCATTCATAAATTTGAAATTTAGATTCCCGCTTTCGCCCCAAAGGGTAAACCAGGAATGACTACACTATGCACGCAGATAAAATAATAATAATTGATTTTGGTTCACAGTACACCAAGCTAATTGCCCGTAAGGTTAGGGAATGCCACGTATACTCAGAGGTAATTCCCTGTACATCGGATATGTCGGGATTAAAAAGTGATAAGTCCATTAAAGGAATAATTCTCTCCGGGGGACCCCAGAGCGTTTACATGAAAAACGCTTATTCACTGGCTGAGCTGATACTGGGTCTGAATGTGCCAATACTTGGTATATGCTACGGTTTGCAATTGCTTTCACACCACTTTAAGGGCAGTGTTAAGGGCGGCGTTACCAGGGAGTTCGGCAAAACAGGTATTCACATAACTTCACGCAAAGGTATACTATCGGGCGTACAGAGTGACCTGACTGTATGGATGAGTCACAACGACCACATAAAAAAATTGCCCAGGGGATTTAAGGCAACTTCCAGAAGTGAAAACGGACTTATCAGCAGCTTTGAAGCTGTGAAGGAAAGAATTTACGGCGTACAGTTCCACCCTGAAGTTAATCATACACAACAGGGGATAAAGATACTCAACAACTTCCTTTACAAGATATGCCGCATTAAAAACAAATGGCAGATGGGTTCATTTATCAATGAGAAGGTAAAAGAAATTAAGCAGCTTGTAGGAAATGAAAAAGCCATTTGCGCAATGAGCGGCGGGGTTGATTCCGCTGTAGCGGCATATATGATACATAAAGCCATAGGCAGAAACCTGATATGCGTTCACATTGATAACGGTTTGATGCGAAAGAATGAAAGCGCTGAGATAGTAAAGTATTTTAAGGGAAAACTTAATTTAAAATTTATTGACGCATCGAAATTATTCCTTAGCCGTTTAAAAGGTGTGATTGATCCTGAAAGGAAACGCAAAATAATCGGTAAGACATTTATTGATGTGTTCCAGGATTTTGCGAAGAAACAGGCTAAGGGCAAAAATAAAATAAAATATCTTGTACAGGGCACATTGTACCCCGATGTAATTGAATCATCGTCTTTCCATGGACCGAGTGTTACAATAAAAACTCATCATAACGTGGGTGGATTGCCTAAATCGCTGCATATGCAGTTAATTGAGCCATTCAGGGAACTATTCAAGGATGAAGTTCGTGTAATAGGCAGGCTTTTGAAGATGCCGGAGGAGATCATAGGCAGGCATCCGTTCCCGGGTCCGGGTTTAGCTGTAAGAATACTTGGTGATGTTACAAAAGAAAAACTTGATATATTACGTGAAGCAGACTATATTTACAGGTTAAACCTTCATAAACACAATCTTTATGATAAAATATGGCAGGCTTTCGCTGTTCTGCTGCCGGTTTCAACAGTTGGGGTTATGGGTGATAGCCGTACATATGAAAAAGTAGTTGCTTTGAGGGCAGTTGAAAGTGTAGACGGAATGACAGCGAACTGGTTCCCCATGCCTGCAAAGGCGCTAGAGGAAATTTCAACAGGTATCACAAATAAAGTAAAAGGGATAAACAGGGTGGTTTACGATATAAGCAACAAACCGCCTTCTACTATAGAATGGGAATAAAGAATACAAAATTAGAAATGCCAAATTTCAAATGTCAAATTAAGATGGCTTTAGTTCTTTTTATCGGCATATTATTCCTTAACCCGTTAAAACTAAACTCACAAAATGCGGTAAAGATAGGTGTAGCGCTGCCGATGTTCTCTGATTCAGAGGATGATTCCAAAAAAGTGCTGGGCAATGAAATACTCGATGGGATAAAATTCGCCCTGCAGGAATACAGCAAAAACGCTCCGGTGAAAGTTACACTTGAAGTAATGGATACTAAACGCGATCCGGTAATAGCAAGTGATGTTATAAGAAGTTTTGGTGAAGATGAAAGTATTATAGGTGTTATTGGTCCGGTGTTCAGCAGTGAGCTTACCGAATCAGCTACCAATGGTCCGCAGTTCAGTCTGCCAATTATATCACCAACAGCAACGGGTGATGAGCTCGCGGCAAGTTACAATTATGTTTTCCAGCTTAACCCCAGTTACGAAGTGCGCGGGAAGCTGATGGCTGATTATCTGATAAAGAAAAACGGCTTGAAGAACTTTGCTGTAATTTACGAAGAGAACTACGGCGATAACTTCAGGAAACATTTTGAAACAGAAGTTAAAACAATGGGCGGAAAGATAGTGATAGCCCAGTCATATAAAAAGGATCCGCAGAACATTACCGAGCAGATTGGCAATATCATAAAATACATCAAAGAAAACGACCTTTTCATAAATGCGGCGAATCTGAATCTTACCCAAAAGCAAAAACTTGAAACAAGCGGGGTAAGATGGTCATTGATAGACTCATCAGTATCATTAAATATGGATATCAGCATTTATTATATGTTCGGCAAGAATGCCAAAAAGATGGTTGATACCATGAACATTAAGCCATATAAGCTAAAACCCGAAACCACAAAATTCGTTCAGGGTGTTATTGACGCAATTTATATCCCGATAGCCAACCCGAACGAGATAAATGTGATAGTTCCGCAGTTGTTTTCAGACGGTTTGAGCATGTACATTGCCGGCACAGGCGACTGGAATCATGAAAAGATACTTGAAGATAACAAAGTGTATTTAAAGAATGTATTGTTTGAATCGGAATACTACCCGAATGATAATGACCCGGCTTACACAGCTTTAAAGGAAGCCCTGAAAAAATCCAAGTTCAAACTTTCAAAGAATTTCCTTTTTGGATATGATACAGGAAAACTTGTTTTTAAACTTATTGGTGAAGGCGCAAAAACCAGGGATGCACTTAATACCGCGCTGAAAAATCTGGTTAATTATGATGCAATTAAATCAAAAATATCGTTAGATTACCACGGAATAAATTCCGAGCTTAATATTCTTCGTTATGATGATGGTATTAAACTTGTTGAAACTTACAAACTTTCTAAATAAAAAGGTTTTTAAAAATAAATAGTATTGCAAAACTTGTTACTTAAATTCCTGCTGTTATTGATCATCGCTTCTGCCGGTATATTCGCACAGACAGATAAACTGCCTGATAAGCTCCCCGATGAGCTTAACCAGGAGCAATGGGAATATGTCAGGGATATGTATGCAATTGACGCAATACTTTTATTGGCAAAACTTGATTCACTTAACCTTGAAATTGACAGCCTGAGGGCGCTTAAGGAGTACACAGAAAATTTTGATTGCGAGGCCGAGCTTTATGCTATTGTTGGAGCAACCAAAGAACAGGTTGCAGATTACCGAAGAAAACTTGATGAGGCGGAATCAATGGCAGGTAACAACGGGCCGCAGGATGCCGCGAGAAACCTTGTAAGCGAACTTTCTAATTCCAAAATAAGATGCCTCCCTGAGTTCAATGAACGCGTTTCTGCTTTGCGTTTGAAAATAGATAATATCAAATATACTGAAGTCATTGAGACCGGTGAAGATACCTACACAGTTGTATACGGAGATGTTTTGACCGGGATTTCGCTGAAGTTTTACGGAACTGTAGATAAATGGGATGTGATCTGGAATGCCAACAAAACCGAGATCGATAATCCGGATTTTATATACCCCGGACAAGTATTAAAGATTCCCGTGCAGAAGAAATGATTTGAAAAAGTTCACAAACTAAGAAAAAATACTGAACAAAACTGCTTAAGCCACTGTATCAATTTTAGTACACCAACACCATTAATGCCCTTTAAACTCTATTTTCAACAAAACTGACTGTATAGTTTTTTGGAATTACACTTGACAAACACTTACAATTATGCTATATTTGCTTTGTTAATTAACCAATTTTATAAACAAGCCAATTTAATACAGGAGGTATTTCAATGGCAAATCTAAGAAGCAAGCTTTATATGCTCTTAATAGCAGCAATGTTCTCCGGATCAGCTTTCATGGTTGGTTGCGGCGGCGGCGTTGACGAAGAGCAGATGGAAGCTTTAAATAACCTGAAAGCAGAAGTTGAAAGCTTACGCGCTCAGGTAAAAGGTAAAGAAGACGAAAAAGCTTCTTTACAGAAACAGATTTCAGACAAAGATGCTAAAATTAAAAAATGCAATGACGATATGGCAAAAACCAAGTCATGCGTAGACGGGATGGGTAAATAATAATGAAATTACATAAATTATTTATTTTATTCTTTTTAGCATTAGGTTTAACATTAAACAATGCTAACTTATTAGCACAGGATGATGACGATGATGACGACGATGATGATCAGCAGATGGAAGAAATGGATGAAGAAGAATGGCAGAGACAGATGGACGAACTCAATGCTGAAAAAAGCAACTTGACAACAAGACTTGCTTCATTAAACGGCGAGATCGACAACTTAAAAGGAACATCAGCTAACAAAGATAAAGAACTCGAAAAATGCGAGTCAGATCTTTACGCTTTAGTTGGTACAACAAAAAGCGGTGTTGCTGATTTCAGAAAGAAATTTGAAGAGACAGAGAAGAAAATCAACGGTAAAGTTGGAACACCAGCTGACGCCCGTAAGATGTACTTCGACGAAATTTCAAAAGATAAAGCTCGTTGCTTACCGGAATTCCAGGACAGGTACGCTTCTATGAAGAAGAAACTTGAAGATTGGGAAGGCATGAAATCACCTGAAGCATGTTACACTGTTGTAAAAGGTGACTGCTTATGGAAAATCTCCAAGATGAAATACGGTTCACCGTATTACTGGCCTGCAATTTGGGATGCTAACAAAAATGGCGTTGCTAACGCTGATGCTCTGAAAAATGCTAGACACAAAAAGGTAACCAATCCTAATTTGATCTATCCTGGACAGTGCATGAAGATCCCGACACTCACAGACGCTCAGAAAAAAGAAGCTGAAATGAATTCAAAGAAATACAGAAAAGTAAGAAAAGTAAAGACTACTACAACAACCGACACCAAAAAAGAAGACGTTAAGAAAGATGTTAAAAAAGACGAAAAGAAAGATGTAAAGAAAGATGAAAAGAAAGACGTTAAGAAATAATTAACGCTTAATTTAATCTGACTTTGTCTTACTGTATTTTAAGCAAAGTATTTCTCAGGCCCTTGGACTTCGGTTCAAGGGCTTGTTTATTTACATGAACTTTTAACCCCGCTTTGCTTGTTTTGTATTATATCACAAATTATCCGCTTCAAGATCAAGAGAAAGAAAAAAATTAATTGTCAATCACAGATAAAAATATAGTATTAGAAGATGTTGACCTGGTTAATTTTGCCGGGATAAACGAGAAGAATATAGATCTCATAAGGGAGCGCTTTGCCTCGAACATAACTTTACGCGGTGAAAAGGTTTTCTTAAAAGGCGAAGAAACTGAAGTTGCACAGCTTGAAACTATTGTAAAAGAACTTAAATTGCTGCAGAAAAGACAGGGCAAAATTACCGAAGGTGATGTTAACCTGATAATTGAGCTTGTAACAGGCTCACAGGATCAGGCGCTTGAACGGCGCACGGGCATAAGAAGAGATGAGCTTGATAATGTTATTTTGGTTGAAAAAAGTGACTTCATTAAGCCCAAAACAATGGGACAGCTTGAGCTTTTCAGGAAGACCAAACAGAATGAAATTGTGTTTGCAATCGGTCCCGCCGGTACAGGTAAAACATACCTTGCCGTTGCTATTGCGCTTGCGGCGCTGAAAGCGAAGAAGATAAACCGCATAGTGCTCTCCCGTCCCGCTGTTGAAGCAGGTGAAAGCCTGGGCTTTCTGCCGGGTGACCTCTCGGAAAAGGTGAATCCATACCTTAAGCCGCTTTTTGACGCACTTGAAGATATGGTTCCGATGGATAAATTGAAATCTTATTTTGAGCGAAACATAATTGAGATAATCCCGTTAGCTTATATGAGAGGCAGGACACTTAACAATGCATTCTTAATACTTGATGAGGCACAGAATGCAACATCGATGCAGATGAAGATGTTCCTTACAAGGCTCGGAATAAATTCCAAGTGCATTATCACAGGTGATATTACACAGATAGATCTGCCCACAAAACAGACATCGGGCCTGGTGCAGATACAGAACATATTAAAGAATGTTGATGGAGTTGCGTTTGTTTATCTTGAGAAAAAAGACGTGGTACGCCACAGGTTGGTAAAAGATATTATCAATGCTTATGAGGAATTTTCTGTTAAGACCAGCGGAAATGGAAACGGGAAACCGGAAGATATTTCAGAAAAAGAAAAGCTTACCTCAAAAAAAGATGCGCTTACCTCAGAAAAAGATAAGCTTGAGGGAGACAATAATGATGAAAACAGCAAATAGTTTCGTCAGCAGGTAATGATGAGTTTTCCTGTTGATATAAACTCCAACCCTTGCAAACGGAATTGAAGCTGCTATTATAGGTACAGCGCTGAGAGTATCAACCATTCCGAATGAATACGGAATACTGTTTGCCCCTGCAGGTGAATTAATAAAATAACTGATTACTCCAGCGGCAGCTGTAAT
The DNA here is from genome assembly GCA_013140565.1 of Ignavibacteria bacterium. Taxonomy (GTDB): domain Bacteria; phylum Bacteroidota; class Ignavibacteria; order Tepidaquicellales; family OLB5; genus OLB5. The sequence goes on along the minus strand of JABFSP010000376.1, from coordinate 14,942 downwards.
TAAAATTGCAGCCGATGAAGTTCCTACAGCCTTTTTAAACGGAACCTTCATCAGGTAATGCATGAGCGGAATAACGAATACTCCCCCGCCAAGCCCTGAAAACGCGGCAATTGCCCCGCTTAAAGCACCGATCACCAAACACAGCCATGGCTTAAACACTTCAGGCTTTTTTTCAGCAGGATCTTCGTGTTTACCTTTTTTATCAAACAGCATCTTTAAGGCTACAATTATCAGTACAACTGAAAATGTCTGCTTCAATATTTCACCCGGAAGCAAAATTGCGATCTTAGAAAATAAAAATACAGTTACTGCGCTTGATAGCCCGATATACAATGCCGCTTTCCACTCAACATTACCGTGACCGAAGTGCTTATGCGCCGATGAAAGACTTGTGAATATGATAGTAAAAAGGCTGGTGGCTATTGCAATGTGAACAATGTAAGGAGAGTTAAAATGAGTAAAGGCATATACACCAAGCAGTGAAGGAACGATTATAATACCGCCCCCAACACCAAATAACCCTGAAAGTATTCCGGCAGCAATGCCGATCGAAATTAGTATTAATACAGTTTCTAAACTCAATTATTCTATTTAGGCTGAAGCATACTGTTGTATAAACCTTTATCTTTGATTATCCTGATTGCTTCCTGAAGCTGCTGATCATCCTTTGCTGAGAGTTCAACTATCATCTTTTCCGGTTTGTTGTATTTCCGCAATATTTCGATCTCAAGCTTCTGCCTGATAACAGGCTTTGAGCTTTCAAAATCCTTGAATTTTTCGGCTTTAAGCTCACCCTCAAGTAATCCAATATAGCTCTTCACTTTTTCTGAATACATCTTTTCGTCAGCATTCTTCTTTAGCTGAGCAAGCTCAAGCTCTGCTGAAGTATTGAACGCAAATTCAGTTGTGCTGATAAACTCAAGGAACATGTTGAGCACATTATCATTCATAACAAAGCTGTTACCATCCGGATTTTCTTCGGTATATTTTACCGCGAACCTGTAATACATATCTTCATAGTTCAAAGCTTCAAGCAGTTCGTTATCCTTTATTACATCAATCACCTGATCAGGTGTGATTCCGCCTTCGGCAAAAACTATCCTGCCGCCAAGAGTCTTAAATTCTTTCTGGTTAAAATACGGATTCGGTTTAAACACACCATACTTGTTTTCTTTAAAATAATTTTTTGCCTGTATCCACCTACCACTTGGAGTGAAATACTTCTGGTTGGTGATTTTAAGCTGGTTGCCGAAGCTCAAAGGCTGGAAAACCTGTACCAATCCTTTCCCAAATGACTTTGTGCCAACAAGTACACCGCGGTCAAGATCCTGTATAGCGCCGGCAACTATTTCACTTGCAGAAGCCGAGCCTTCATCAATTAATACCACAAGCGGTACATCATTACCAAGCATCGGATTTTCTGTGGCAAAATATTTCCGCTCTGAATCAAGCTTTCTGCCTTTGGTTGTAAGCAGAAGGTCGCCTTTATTGGTGAATTTATTCAGTATGCCTATAGCGGCATCAAGTAAACCGCCGGGATTACCTCTTAAGTCAAGGACTACCCCTTTAACATCTCCTTTTGCTTTGATCTCAGTTATCGCGTCAACAATCTCGTTTTCTGCATAGCGGCTGAAGCGGTCAAGCTTAATATAACCAATGCCGTCTTCTATGGTACCTTTGTAACTTACGTTCTTTAGCTGGATTTCCTGACGGGTAAGATTGAAATCAACTTCCTTCTCACCTCTAAGTACCTTCATCTTCATCTGTGTTCCGGGTTCACCGCGGGTATATGTTCTTACATCGCCAACTTTTTTGCCCAGCATACTTGTGCCGTCAATTTCAATTATCTTATCTCCCCTTCTTAAGCCTTCCTTTTGCGCTGAGTATCCTTCCAGTATATCAGTCACAACTATCATGCTGTCTTTCATACCGACAGTAATGCCAACACCGCCATATTTGCCTGTTGTTATGAGATCAATTTCATCTTTGCGTGATTCATCAAGGAAGTTAGTATACGGGTCAAGTGTACCAAGCATTCCTTCAATGCCTGCCTTCATGAACTTATCGCCGTCAATTTCATCGACGTAGTCCAGCATTATCTCTTTATACAGCTTGCCGAACACATCCATGTTGCGGTTTATCTGAGTGTACACATCATCATCACCTCCGCCGGGCAGGCTTGCTCCTGTAAAAGCAATAAAGATTAAAACAATTAATGAGAGCTTATGGAAATACCTGAATTTGATCATATTAAACAATTAGTTTGATATATTTAATTTTTTATTTATTTTTTGCGTGATGGTATGGTGAATCTCATTAATAGTCAGGGTACCTTTAATGACAACAAACCTTTTTTTATTATGGTTTGCTATGTCTTTAAATCCTTTATAAACCTTGGTATAGAAAGCCAGATTTTTGTTTTCCATGCGGTCTTTGGCATTGCCTCTCATATTTGCACGGGCGAATGCTGCTTTGGGTCCGATATCAATAAGTATGGTCATATCAGGTTTTAGACCGCCGGTTGCTATATCATTAACCTCTAAAACCTGCTTAAGTTCCATTTTGCCGCCATATGACTGGTATGCAGTTGATGAATCATAATACCTGTCACAAATCACAACATAACCTTTTTTTAAATGCGGCTTAATTACCTGGCTCACAAGCTGTGAGCGTGATGCCGAAAAAAGCATGAATTCAGTAAGTGGTGTCATTTCAATATGTTCGCGGTCAAGGATTATCTCGCGTACTTTTTCTGATATCGTAGTTCCGCCGGGTTCCCTAAGCAGTATTGACTTTATTTTCCTTTTCTTAAGATATTCATGCAGCAGCTTAGCCTGTGTAGATTTCCCCGAAAAATCCAGTCCCTCAAATGTTATGAACATATATAGTAATCACCATAAAAAATTTTATAAAATCCTTTTAAATTAACTATTTAATTGGTTTAATTAAATTGACATTTTATGGTATCATAAAATTTCATATTTTGCCTGATACAATAAAAATAAGCTAGAAAATGGATAGACTGCAAAAGATAGAGACAATTTCTGATATTCCGGCTGAATACAAAGACCAGCCGATTGGCAACCTGCTGGAATATCACAACTTAAATAAAACTTTCACAACTTATCAAACTGCGCAGCTGCTGATTGGCATGTGTATGGATAACCGTAAACACCTTAATATCCCCGATAATTTCGCTTTCATCATCCGCTCAGGAGGCGCAAATTTGCGCTACAGTGAATTTAAAGTATCGTTCGCAATTTCCGTTGGTGGAGCCAAACAGATCGCACTGATAGGACATAATCATTGCGGCATGGTGAATCTTGCTTCGAAGAAGGAAACCTTCATCGAAGGTTTGATGGACCGTGCGGGATGGACAAGGGAGCAAGCTGAAAAACAATTTGATGAATCTGCGCCTAAGTTTGAAATAGGAAATGAAATTGATTTTATACTCAGTGAAACGATACGATTAAGGAAAGTTTATCCCAAAATAAAGATCGCCCCCATGATGTACCTTGTTGAAGATAACAGGCTGTATTTGATAAAGGAGTAAGTCAAATTCTTTTCAATCCTCATTTCTCAATTGAAACTCCCTCAATTTTAAGGTATTTTTACAAATTCCCAATTATTTTAAACTGATTTAATGGCAGAAACCCAGACACCGCTTATGCGGCAATATTCCCAAATTAAGGCAAAGTACCCTGATACTATCCTGCTTTTCCGCATGGGTGATTTCTTCGAGACGTTTGATACCGATGCCGCCATTGCATCAAAAGTACTGGGGATAACGCTTACCAAACGCTCAAACGGCGGGGCAAGCGATGTAGCGCTTGCGGGCTTTCCGCACCACGCCATTGATAATTACCTGCCTAAACTGGTAAAAGCAGGCTACAAAGTAGCCGTATGCGAACAGCTTGAGGACCCCAAATTAGCCAAAGGAATAGTTAAACGTGATGTTGTTGAAGTAGTGACCCCCGGCTTAACATTTTCTGATAAGCTTCTTGACCATAAAACCAATAATTACATTGCCTGCCTGTTTACACGCGATGAAAAATGCGGCATGGCTTTTTGTGATATATCTACGGGCGAATTCCTTGCATGTGAAATTGCATTTAAAAATGTTAAAGATCAGCTTGAGCTGATAGGTCCCGCTGAAATTATAATTTCCAAATCACAAAAAGCGCTCTTTGCAAATGTAATCGATATGGAACATAATCCATTGGTGCAAGCGCGCGTGACTGTAACTAAGCTTGATGAATGGATCTTCAATTTTGACTACTGCAACGAACTATTGCTGGCGCAGTTTAAAACCAAATCGTTAAAAGGGTACGGACTTGATGAATACCCGCTAGGTGTAATTGCCGCAGGCGGAATAATGAGTTACATAAACGAAACACAAAAAGGCAATCTAACCCATATTAACAAAATTGCATATTACGATACCAGCGATTACATAATTCTCGATGATTCCACAAAACGCAACCTTGAAATAATTTCATCAATGGCAGGCGGCTCACGCGAAGGTACATTGATATCAATACTCGACAGAACCCAGACAGCAATGGGCGCAAGGTTGCTTAAGAACTGGATATCACGACCGCTGAAGAAACTTTCCCAGATACACAAACGGCAGCAGTGCGTTGTTGAATTCTATGAGAACAAACCTCTTTGGGGAAATCTAACCGCGCAATTTAAGAATATCGGCGATCTGGAGCGGCTTATTTCAAAAATCGCGACCGCAAGGGCTGTTGCCCGTGATTTGATAAACCTGAAGTATTCCCTTAAAAATATAAGTGAGGTTAAACAGGAACTTCTTAAGGCTGAATCAAAGACACTGAAAGATATAAATAATAATCTTAAGGAATTAAAAGAAGTTGTTGAGCTGATAGATAAGAGTATTAATGAGGAGAGTCCCTTAACCACAGATACACGCATTACCATTAAGCCCGGTTATAATGCAGAGCTTGATGAATTGCGCAGCATCCTTAACAGCGGCGAAGCGTGGATGGAAAATTACCAGCGCAAAGAAAGAGAACGCACCAAGATTAGCTCACTTAAGGTAAGCTATAACAGAGTATTTGGTTATTACATAGAAATTTCGAAGGCCAATAAGGATAAAGCTGAGGGACTTGAAGGATACATACGCAAACAGACACTTGTTAATGCTGAGCGTTATATCACACAGGAATTAAAGGAATACGAAGAGAAAATATTAACCGCCAATGAAAAAATTTCCGCGCTTGAGGCGAAGCTGTTTGCTGATGTAAGACAAAGTGTTGTGGAGTATGCCGCTGATATTCAGTTAAACGCGGCAATGATCGGTGTAATTGATGTGCTGCTTGGCTTTGCTGAAATTGCAAGACAGTACAAGTACACTAAACCAGATATCAGTGATAACAATGATCTTAGAATAACTGAAGGCAGGCATCCTGTAATTGAGCAATTGCTTCCTGCGGGAGAAAAGTATGTACCCAACGATACAACACTTGATCCTGATGATTCACAGGTAATAATTATTACCGGACCTAATATGAGCGGTAAATCGAGTTACTTAAGACAAGTAGGTTTGATCGTACTATTGGCACAGATTGGTTCATTTGTACCGGCAAAAAAAGCTACTATCGGAATTTGTGACCGCATTTTCACTCGCGTTGGCGCAATGGATAATATTGCAAGGGGTGAGAGCACTTTCCTTGTGGAAATGCAGGAATCAGCCAACATACTCAATAACTTAACGCCTAAGAGCCTTGTACTGCTTGATGAGGTCGGCAGGGGCACAAGTACATATGACGGCATATCGATTGCCTGGGCAATTACAGAGTATATCCATGAAAATCCGAATGCGAAAGCAAAGACACTCTTTGCAACGCATTATCATGAGCTGAACGCACTGGCGAGTCTATACCCAAGGATAAAAAACTCAAGAGTTGAAGTTAAGGAAGTTGGCGAAAAAGTAATTTTCCTTCACAGGATAAATGAAGGAACCGCTGACCACAGCTTTGGTATTCACGTTGCGCAAATGGCGGGTCTGCCTGATATGGTAACAAAGCGCGCGAAGGAAATACTTGGGAATCTCGAAAAGCGCGAAGAGCGAACAAGAAGGAAGGATGAATTCCAGATAAACCTGTTTGAATATAAAGATAATGAGCTGAATGATATTCTGAATAGGATAGACCTTGAGAATATGACTCCATTGGATGCATTGAATAAGCTTCAGGAACTGAAAAAGATTTCAAAGGACCTTAATAAAAGCAAATGAACATCTGAGAAACAAAGACACTTAAAAGTAACATATTTCTCCATTTCTCTGTTACTCTGTTGTTAAAAAATAATGTATATATAAATGTCGCAACACGAAATATGGATGCAGTATGCTTACCGCGAAGCTGAAAAGGCTTATGGAAAAAGTGAAATTCCCATAGGCGCGGTAATTGTGTTTGATAACATGATAATCGGTAAGGGTCACAACCAGGTTGAAACGCTTAAGGACCCGACCGCTCACGCTGAAATTATCGCACTGACATCAGCAGCTGAATACCTGACATCAAAGGTACTGCTGGGATGCACGATGTATGTTACACTTGAGCCATGCTCAATGTGCGCTGGGGCAATTGTGCTTGCAAAGCTTGATGCACTTTTCTTCGGGGCATATGATAATAAATCCGGCGCATGCGGCAGTGTGCTGAATATAACCAATAATAATGCGCTGAATCACAGGCTTAACGTTACCGGGGGCATAATGGATGATAAATGCGGTGAATTGCTGAGAAGTTTTTTTGATGTGAAGAGATAGATATATTTACAGGATTTTTACCTTCATAACATAGTTTCAATTCCGGTAGGGCCTAAAGCCGTATTCATCTGCGGTACTTTATCCATGACCTAAAGGTCGTGGCAATTATAATTTTATTGCTGTACAAAAATCTTTGCTAACTACATCAGGAAATTTAAATAAACAGATAGTAAGGCTTGCATGGCCGGTGTTCCTGCAGAACCTGGGCAGAAGCCTTGCGGTTGCGATACTTGATTCTTACTGGATAGGCAAAATATCCAGTGAGCATCTTGCCGCTTTGGCTGTGGGCACATTTCTTTCATGGGGAGCTTTTGCGCTGGGTGAGCTTGTACCGATAGGCACAAATGCGCTGGTATCACAATCAGTGGGAGCCAAGGATGAAGATTCCGCCCGGCACGTTGGCACGCTTAATCTTGTAAATTCCGTAATATGGGGTTTGTTGATTGCGGCTATAATGATTCCCCTACTGCCTGTGCTGTATGGATTCACAAATCTGGATGCCCCAAAGGCAGCACTTGCAAATGAATATCTTTTCCCGATACTTGTATTATTACCGGCAATTATATTATTTGAATCAGGCAGCGCCATTTTCAGAGGTCACGGTAATACGCAAACTCCATTCAGATTATTGCTTGTTGTATTTGCGCTGAAGATAATACTTTCTCCTCTGTTAATTTTCACTTTTGATCTGGGAATGGGCGGAGCATCAATAGCTACAATGACGTCATACGGCAGTGTGTTCCTGATAATGCTGGTGCTGTTGAAAAGGAAAGGATTCATCAGCTCTGTACAGAAGAAATTTTCAAAGATAATAAAAGATGTTAAATACAACTGGAAAGTCACAAAGGAAACCATAAAGATAGGTTTACCGCTATCGCTTGAGGGACTTGCGTTTTCTTTCATTTACATATTCGTAAGCCGCTATGTAGCTGATTTCGGCACAACAGGACTCGCTGCACTAGGAATCGGTCACCGTTCGGAGGCTATCCCCTACCAGGTTGGCGAAGCGTTTGCTATCACAGCATCAATTGTTGTAGGTCAAAACATTGGGGCCGGGAATGTTGAACGCGCAAATAAAGGCGCATGGCGTGTTCTTTATCTTTCATGGATACCGATGGCAATATATGGCGTGATACTTTTCTTTTTTCCTGCACAGATAGCTGGAATATTCACAACTGACCAGGCAGTAATTGAAACCGCGAAAGTTTATAACATGATAGCGGCATTCAGCATATTTTTTGCTATGAGCGAGCAGATATTTTCAGGCGCGTTTGCGGGAGCAGGTAATTCACTGCCGCCGCTTGCGATATATCTGCCGGTAACGGCTCTGAGGATACCGCTTGCGGCAGTACTTGCGCCAATATACGGAATGAACGGGATATGGATTGCGATATTTGTTACATCGATCACCAAAGGGATACTTATAGCATTCTGGTGGAGCCTTGGCAGATGGAAAAACCGTAAGTTCGCCCTGGGGAAAAAACCCGATGAACCGATTGAATCACCCATTGAGAAGTTTGATATACATTAATATGTTTGTCATTCCAGCGGAAGCGGGATAGCGGATATCTATTTCTATAATTACCTTGATCAGAAAAATTTATTTACTGCAGAATTTTTCGCACTCAAACTCTTAAAAATAAATATCATAATAATTAGTTCGTATTCGTCCTTACATTTGCATTATTGAAAGAAATTTATTATTTTTACCTAACAAACGTTAGTAATTCCGATAAATGTTGATTTTTCGTAGAAAATGGATACTATTTCACGCAAAGAGCAGATAATTACCACTTCGGCAAAGCTTTTCAGGCAGAAGGGTTTCGAAGCGGCATCAATGAGAGATATTGCCGCTGAGCTTGGCATCGAAGCAGCGAGTCTTTACAGCCACATAAAAAGCAAAGATGAAATACTTGAGACAATTTGTTTCCGTATGGCTGATGAGCTTATCAAAGCAATTGATGAAGTAAATGATGTGTACTTTAACGCTGAAGAAAAACTTGCCACAGCAATTAAAAATCACGTTAAGATTGTTACCGGTGATCTTGATTCTTCGACGGTTTTTCTGCGTGAGTGGCGCAGGCTTTCTGCGGGAAAGCTTGCTGAATTCATAAAGCTTCGCAATAAATACGAAGATGGATTCATGCAAATTCTTGTGAACGGCGAGAATGAAAATGTATTCGATGCGCCTGATAAAAAATTCGCGGTACTTACAATACTTTCAGCCGTAAACTGGATAACCGAGTGGTACAGTCCGAAAGGAAACATGACGCCCGATGAAATTGCGGAACATTTGTTCCGGTTCATAACTACGGGGCTTAGAGTTAAGACAACAGCTTAGATTATAAATCAGTCATCGGATGACTTCAGGTCATCCGATGACTACAACAATAAAACTATGTACGGAAACGCACAAATAGATTCAAAGGATAAGGCAAAGAGCCTTACAGATGGTGAAGACCCCATAAAGCTTGCGGAGTTTGAAGCAAGAATAACACGCGGTGAAAAAATTGAACCTAAGGACTGGATGCCCGCGGCATACCGAAAACAGCTTATCAGAATGATTGAGCAGCATGCACATAGTGAAATTATAGGCGCACTGCCTGAGGGTACATGGATAACACGCGCGCCGGGCTTCAGAAGAAAGCTTGCGCTGATGGCGAAGGTGCAGGATGAAGTTGGACATGCGCAGCTGCTATACAGCGCTGCGGAAACGCTTGGCAAAACCCGTGAGGATATGATAAATGACCTGATAAACGGGAAATCAAAATACTCCAATGTGTTCAATTACCCCGCTATGACATGGGCAGATACTGCAATTATTGCATGGCTGATAGATGCAGGCGCGATAATTAACCAGGTAACAAATTCAAAGGGCTCATACGGTCCATATTGCCGCGCGCTTGAAAGAATTTGCAGTGAAGAGTCATTCCATTTAAAATACGGACATGATAATGTTGTATTCCTTGCTACCGGCACCGCGCAGCAGCGCGAAATGGTGCAGGATGCGCTTAACAGGTGGTGGATACCCATAATGCATTTCCACGGGCCGCCGGATAAAGTTTCACAGCATACAGAAGTCCTGATGAAATGGAAAGTTAAGATGGCTACAAATGATGATATGCGCTACAGATTCCTTGATGAATATGTGCCTAAAATTTGGGATCTTGGTTTAACAATCCCCGACCCCAACCTAAAAAAGAATGAGACAACAGGCGTGTGGGAATATACTGAACCTGACTGGGAAGAATTCAAACGGGTAATAAACGGTGACGGTCCCTGCAACAAAGAACGCCTTCAGGTAAGAAGGTGGGCTGAAGAAAAGGGCGCATGGGTGAGAAGAGCGCTTTTGAAAGCTGAATCTAAGTATACTATTCCATTAGCTTAAGGAGAAATTAATGAGTTCAATAGATCCAAGAATTAACCGGCTCGACCTGCCCACAAATGAAGACGGGAAAAATGTACTTGATGAACTTGAGCAGTGGGAAACCTATGAAGTGTTCCACCAGAAAAAACGCGGCGACCAGCACGTACATGTTGGAATAGTACACTCGGCAAATCCGGAGCTTGCGCTGATTATGGCAAAAGAAACTTTTGGAAGAAGAAGACAGACAGCGAATCTTTGGGTAGTAAAAAGCTCCGCTGTAACCGCTTCAGATTACGAAGACCAGGATATCTTTGAAACTACTCCTGAAAAAACCTACCGCGAAGCAAGCGATTATTACTGCATGGATAGGATAAGGAAATACCAGCAGGAGCACGGTATAAAAGACCGCAAAGAAGACAGAAGAAAGAAAAAAGACTTGGATAATAAAGAGCCGGTAAAAAAGGAGACTGCTGAATAATGAATTATAACGAAACACAGATCAAGGCAGTAAAGGAATTTTTGTATAAGATTGCAGATGACCAGCTTATAATCGGTCACAGGAACAGTGAATGGACAGGACTGGGTCCGCTGGTTGAAGAAGATATAGCATTTTCTTCGATTGCGCAGGATAAAATTGGGCAGGCGCAGCATATATATGAAATACTTCATTCACTCGGCGAAGCGGATGCAGATACGATCGCATTCACACGCAACGCTGCGGCATTCAAAAGCTGTCATTTAGTAGAATTACCGATTGGTGAATATGACTTTAGCTTAATGCGTAATTTTTTATTCAACCATGCAGAACAGATCAGGTTCGATATGCTGGCAAATTCAGGACTGGAGCCTCTTGCCAAACTTGCCAAAAAATACAGAGGTGAAGTAAAGTATCACACAATGCACGCAAACACATGGGTCAGGCAGCTTGGTAAGGCAAATGAAGAAAGCCACGCGAGAATGCAGACTGCACTGAATGATACGTTTAATCTTGCGCTCGGAATATTTGAAGAAAGCGAATTTGCCGATATATTAAAAGATCTTAATATTTTCCCCGGAGAAAAAGTTCTGCAATATAAATGGATAGAGGCGATCACTCCCCTGCTTGAGCAATCAATGCTTGTTTTACCCGAGTCCTCCGCATGGCAGCCGGTTTACGGCGGTAGAAAAGGTTTCCATACTGAGTATCTTGAGCCGATGCTTGAGGAAATGGGTGAGGTTTTCAGGCTTGATCCGAAAGCGGAATGGTAAATAAGGCAAAAGTGAAAAAGCATCCCGCCAGCAGAAACGGCGGGACCAGCATAAAGCGCTGGAAAGTAAAAGGCAAAAAATAATAAAAGCGGTAAGTAAATGAGATTCAGCACATTGATAAAAACTACTAAAGAAGATATACTCGAAGCGCTTCAGGACGTAAAGGATCCTGAAATTCCGACTATAAGCGTTGTTGATCTTGGTATTATTACCGGTGTTGAAGTGAATGAAGATAATTTTGTAAAGGTTACAATGACCCCTACTTTTTCAGGCTGCCCCGCACTGAAGATAATGGAAAATATGGTTAAGGAAAGAATAGAACTGCTGAACATCAGCGGTGTTGAGGTTACAACAAATTTTGATACACCGTGGAACACCAATATGATATCACCAAAGGGTATTGAAGGATTAAAAAAACACGGACTCGCCCCGCCGGAAAAACATAACGGATTGGTACAGATAGAAATACTTGAAAAAGTGAAGTGTCCACATTGCGGCAGCAGAAATACTACGCTTAAAACACCATTTGGTCCCACCTTGTGCCGCTCAATGCATTACTGCAATGAGTGCCTTAACGCATTCGAGCAGTTCAAGCCTGTAGAATAATTACACATTTTGATAATAAACCTGAAGCATCTAAAATAAGCCGGTAAACGGTTTTTTTAATAAAAATCATGCATGAAAGAGATATTTGTTTCTTTTTAAAGTGATATTAATCATTGAAATAGGAATACAATAATTGTTAAATTTGTATAATTAATTAACAAATTTTATGAATTTCCTTATCAGTAAAATGTGTTTTAACGCATTACAAATTTGCCCTTCGTTTAAATATTCATTGAAAAAAGTTAAATCATTACTATTAGTATTAATATGTAATATATCTATAGTTAGTTTGTATGGATGTTATGATAATTCGATATCAGTAATGATCGATAAATTTGATGCGCCACGGTTTAACTGGAGGACTATTGAATTAACCGAATCAGATTTTACAGATATTTGGGCAATTGATACAAATAATATCTTTCTGTTAGATTATTGGGAACAATCATTACATAAAATTTCAGGAGGAAATGTAGAACATTACAATGCAGGCAATTACGAAATGTTTTCCATGGTAGGTATATCAGAAAATGAAATATTCATCTTCGGTATATCCCCTTTATACGAGTTTGTTTTTATAAAATGGAATGGTGCCGGATTTGAATATTTCCCGACAGGTGTATTTTTATCTGAATATTCAAGTAATTGGTTTCGGGGGTGTGTTGGAAATTCAAATGAAGTGTGGATATGCTCACAAAAAGGAATAGCAAAATTAGAAGGAGAAAATATAACAACATATTTATATCCTGATTCTACCATGACTATCCTGGATATTTTTGAAACTCCAGATAATAAAATACAGATCATCTGCGAAAGATCAATGCCCGGGGAATACCGGCAAAGTTTATTTGAACTGCAGGATACAACTTTTACGAAAATTTTTGATTTCACTCAACCTATCAGCAGTTATTTTGATTATACTTATCTTAAACAACTCAACGGTTACAAATACGGATTAACATTTAATCAAAATAACAATTACGGGTTAATTTGTTTCAAAAACTTTTCAGGAGCGGGGTTTTCAGATAATTTTTGTATAAATAAAGGTATCTCATTAAGTATTCCGGTTGGTTCAAATTTTCAGGATCTGACATTTATTGCATACACAGAAGAGTCTGTTTTTGAGCATTCACGAAAAGGTATTTTAAACTGGAACGGCATTGTTTTAAGCAGAGAAATTGAGCTGCCTGCCCCCGGCTTTTTTGGTGATAATGATAAAATATTTTCCGCCAACGCAAATACTATTATTGTATTATGCCAAGGGAGATTTCCTGTAAAAATTTTTGTCGGCACCCGGAAATAAAAAAAGTCAGGCTGTAACCTGACTTTTAAATTTTGATAATTAATATAACCTTACTTACCGGGAATTTGTGATTTAACATACTCCGCAGGCACAAGATAAATCTTGCCCACTTCCCCGTCATAAGCTTTTGTTATCATTCCAAGGAAATCACCTGCCTCATTAAAAACCGCGCCGCCATCCAGTGATATAGGTTTATTTGGCTTAATTTCAATAACACTTGTGTTATTTGTCCATTTTTTCACCGCTGACATCATTCCATCCATTGAATATACAACTGATGACAGAGTGTTTGGATAGTAAAAGAGCTTAACTTTATCGCCATACTTGGCAGATGAAAGCATCGCGTATTTTATCGATTTGAACTTATCCGGTGCGCCGTACCTTAAGAACACAAGGTCCTGCTTCTGGTCAAGATCCTTTTCTGTCATATCGTCAATTCCTGCAAGCGAGTCAGAGGGCAGTATAACACTAAAGAAACCCGCGCCTTCTATCAGATTCATGAGTTCAAAATTGGTTACTAATAGTCCTTCTTTTAATACAACACCTGTGCCTATTTTGACGGGTTCTTTATTCCTGTTATAAACCTGCACTCTGATTAATGGATTTTCCTTCTGACTTACCTTACCTATTGAACGGTCAATTTTTTCAGCATAAGTTAATTCTAAAGTAGGGTCTTTTACCAGCGATGCGGTATCGGTCTGCTGGTTGAACATTATATTTTCAAAAGTCATTTCCCAGGTTAGTATCCTTCCCGCAGAAGTCATTGCATTGGATTCCTTTACATCAAACGGAAATTCAATGGTATAAGTAACTCTTTTAGCGGCATAAGTCGGACTGAATACACTGTTCATGAGCTCATCATCAAAGCTGCGCTCAGCTTTGCGTGTTGTGTGTTTAAAGAACAGGTCACCCTCATCATACTGGAATTTTAGTGTACTGAACTGCACCGGGAGCTGGTTTGACCAGCTGAAAGTACATTCTTTAATTACCTTAAGCAGAACGATCGGCTCATCAAAGTGGTACTGCAGGAAAATTTCCTTGGTACCATCTGCATTCGTTGTTACCTTTACTTCTTTTACAGATGTTCCGCCGACCCTGCCCATATCCATTTTGATACGGTCTTCAATCATGCTGTTATTTTTAACGCTATCGGCGCGTTTTTTCCACTTACCAGTGGCATCACTGGTTGCTAGTATATCCATCCGTTCAAAAAATTCCTTATCAAGCGTTACGTAAAGTTTTTCATCCCCTGAACCGTCGGGATTCATTACAATCTCTCTTTTTACATCAAAACATCCCGAAGAAATGAACAGAAAAACCGGCAAAAACGAAAGTAAAATAAATTTTGTAAATTTTACCTTTTTCATGACTTATCTGATAATTTTTTAGATTAAAAAAACGTTATAAATCTTAATAACAGATTCTTTACTATTACAAATATAGCTTAAAACCTGAAACTTAAACCGTAACTTTATTTACCTGTTTCTGTACTAAAAATAAAACTAACATAAGTAAATTTAAAGGCAAAATGCAGATAATAAGAAATAATTCCATATTTCCAAGCAGCGCGGTAATTACGCACAGTGTTATGTGTGTTATTGAACCAACATAGCTCCACAGCCTGA
>JABFSP010000108.1 GCA_013140565.1 Ignavibacteria bacterium | reverse complement strand
AACCTGTATTAAAAACAAAGAGTATAATTAATAAAATTTCTAAATAATAAAATTAATATAATATGTTCCAGATAAACACAAGAGGACCGATTTACGATCCCGAAGCGGTTCAGCCGATGAGGGATGAATTAACTGCAGCAGGTTCTATTGAATTATTAAGCCCCGCTGATGTTGATACTTTCCTTGGGCAAAAAGAAGGCACAACGCTTGTTATGATTAATTCAGTTTGCGGATGCGCTGCGGGAAGCGCAAGACCCGGAGTAACACTTGCTTTGCAGAATAAACTCATCCCCAACAGGATAGTTACTGTATTCGCGGGACAGGACAGGGACGCAGTTGATCAGTTAAGAAATGCTTATTTACCAGGTGTACCGCCATCTTCCCCATACATGGCATTATTCAAAGATGGCGAGATAGTTTATTTAATGCAGAGAATGAACATTGAAGGCAAGACCGCCGATATGGTTGCAGAAGAGCTTATTGCAGCTTTCAATGAACACTGCACTTTTGAAGGACCTTCTGTTCCGAAGGAACAGTACGATGCAATATTGCATGCTAAAGCATGCGGTTCAAAAATTCCGAAATACAGCGGTAATTAATAAATGAAATTCAGCACACAGGAAGAATACGGATTAAGATGTTTGCTGCGTGTTGCCAGGGAAAAAGCCGATAAAGGACTTACTATCCCTGAAATCAGCAAAGCAGAAGGCATTACAACGCACAATACGGCTAAGATACTCCGTGCCTTAAGGCTTGGCGGATTTCTGGCAAGCTCGCGCGGGCAGATAGGCGGATACACGCTCAGCCGCCCTGCAAATGATATCCATGTAAAAGATGTGCTTGATTTCCTCGGCGGCAAATTATTCGATGCTGAGTTTTGCAATGATCACAGCGGTTCCGATAGTATCTGTACTCATACTGTTGATTGCTCAATACGCTCGCTTTGGCAAATGCTGCAAAGCGCTGTTGACGGAGTTCTGAAGGATATGACTATTAAAGATCTTGTTGCAGGTGAAGAAAATATCGTCTCTCAAATTTCAAATATCGGTAAAGAAGAAACGATAAAACTTTAAAATTTTTGAAATTAATGTAACTTTCTGCAGGAGAGTACGTTTAAATATAACCAGGACAGTTTAAGCCCTGGTTTTTTTATCCCCAAACCAGCCTAAATACTACATAAAATGAAACTATTTCCAAAAAAACTGCAATTATTGCGATAAATATCATAAAAATTTACCGGAAAACATGACCAATAATATATTGTTATTCACTATGCAATTTTGTAACTTAATATCGTATAAAAGATCCAGTTTTATCACCTTAAAAGTGTAACAGGACCAAATTAGGTGTTATGATTTTTATTAATTGTTTCATCATATAAACAATGATAAAAAAAACTGAGATAACCGGATCAAAAGCGAATATCAAATCTTATGCTAATTTTGATTTCAATACTTATTTGGAGAACTTACAGGATTATGCAGTTATCCTGCTTGATACGGAAGGGAGTATTATTTACTGGAACCTTGGAGCTATCAAAATAAGCGGGTACAATCCTGAAGAAGTATGCGGTAAATACTACCGGGTGTTATTTTCAGTTGAAGATGAAAAAAAAGGCATTCCTGGTGAACTTTTACGTAAGGCAAAAAAAAACGGCAGGTCAGAATATTCAGGGTTATATAAAAACAGGAACGGAACACGTTTAATTTTAAATTGTGTTATTACAGCTGTTCTGGATTTTAAAAATGAATTAACAGGTTTTACCGTAATTTCAAGAGTTATTACTAACGCAGAAAATAATTCAGACCAGCTGATCCAGTCTGAACGTAAATTCAAAAATCTTATTGAATCAGCCCCTGACGCAATGGTAATTGTTAACGGTAAAGGTATTATCACGCTTGTTAACATACAGACCGAAAAATTATTTGGATACAGCAAGGAAGAACTTGAAGGTCAAAGAGTAGAAATATTAATGCCCCGGAAATTCGTGGGTTCTCATATAAAACTGAGGGAAGAATTTTCGGAAAACCCAAAGACCCGGTATATGGGAGAAGGCAGGCAGCTTACCGGTAAACGTAAGGATGGCAGTGAATTTAATATTGAAATTGCCCTTTCACCAATTAAGGTGGAGCATGGTGAAGACCTGCTGGTTGCTGCTGCTATAAGGGATATTACAGCGAGAATAAAAATTGAAAATGAAATAAGAGAATTAAACCGGACGCTTGAAGAGCGGGTAAAAGACCGTACTGAAGAGCTTGAAAGATCGCTGAATGAAAAAGTTACTATGCTTCAGGAAATACATCACCGTGTGAAGAACAACCTTCAGACCGTATCAAGTCTTCTAAGAATCCAGTCAGATAAGATACCGGGCAGTCCTGCAATTGAGTACCTTCGGGCAAGTGAACGGAGGATTCGCTCAATGGCCCTTATACATATGCAGCTATACAAAACAAAGGATTTCAGCAGGATAAATATCAGAAATTACACACATGAATTGTGCAAACAGCTTTTAATATCATTTGGAATTTCAAATAACAGGATAAACCTTCAGATTGAAATTGAAGATATTTTTTTTGCGATTGATACTGCACTTCCATGCGGACTCATTATAAATGAGCTGTTCACTAATTCACTGAAACATGCATTCCCGGATAACAGGGAAGGTAATATTTTAATAAAAATAAAGAAAAATTCTGAAGGCTCATATCAGCTGGTTTACAGGGATGACGGCATTGGCGCACCCGGTAATTTCATCACAGAAGATCCTTCTAAATTAGGAATTCTGCTTATACATACCCTGAATGACCAGCTTGAAGGCGAAATAACCGTAGATGTTACAGACGGTACGGAATTCAGTATGAAGTTCAGTGACACAGTACATAAAACTCATTACAGAACATAAATATAAAACTTATGAATTACATATTCAGAAAAGCCAGAATTCTTGTTGTTGAAGACCAGAGGATAATAGCCCTTGATCTTGCGACTACAATACGCAGAGTTGGACATGATGCAATCGGTATTGAATCAAAGGGTGAAAAGGCAATACAGACCGCCGAGGCTTTAAAACCGGACCTGATCTTCATGGATATATCTTTGGCAGGTGATATGGATGGCATTGAAACCGCAAGGATCATAAGGCAAAAACTGAAGATCCCTGTAATTTACATATCAGGTAATTACGATAACAGTACAATTGAAAAATCCAAGAGTGCCAGCGCGTATGGATACCTGGTAAAACCTGTTGAAGACTGCGACATAAGTACAATAATTAATACCGCAATTTACAGGCATGATGCCGAGAACTTTGTTCTGAATTTAGGGTGAACGTAAATTATTATACGTAACAAAGGGAACTTTTCGGGTTCCCTTTGTTCAATAAATGATTTTATATGTAATTTTATTACTTCACAAGAATCATCTTTTTTACATCACTGTATCCATCGGTTACAAGTTTATAAAAATACACGCCGCTTGCAAGATGTTTTCTTCCGGTTACATCAAATATCACTTTGTGAATGCCTGATTGTTTGCGTTCATTCACCAGCGTTTGCACCTCTCTGCCTGAGGCATCGAATATTTTTATCGTAACGTTACTTTCAGCCTTAAGTGTATATGTGATTTCCGTTGAAGGATTGAACGGATTCGGATAATTCTGGCTTAATGAAAATGTTTCATTTTTAGGCTGTGAGCCGTTCGATTTCTGCGGAACTATCAGGGGCAGTGTCTGGTACTGATTAACCAGTACGTTCAGCAATTCCTGGTCGGTTGCCGCAAACAATTGTTTAAGCACCGATGCGTAAACCTGTCGGTAATCATACTGGTAAATCAAATTCCCGCCATTTAAATTAACAAGGTCAGGATTGTTACCGTACATTGAACCGTTAACAAGATCACCAAATAACATCATTGGGGCTGCTGTTCCGTGATCGGAACCGACAGAACCGTTTTCGGTTACCCTTCTTCCGAATTCAGAAAGCGTCATTCCCACTACACGGTTTGAAATTCCATTCAGGTTCAGATCGGTATAAAACGCATTAATTGCACCGTTAACCCTTGATAGAAGTGTGTTATGAGTATTTAACTGCTGGGTATGAGTATCAAACCCTGAAATTGTTACAACGTACAATCTTGTTTGAAGTCCGCCATCAATAAGTCTTGCAACTATCTTAAGCTGGTCAGCCAAAGAGTTATTGGCAGGATATGTTGCCATGTTCTGACCGTTAAGTGAAGCATCACGCACTCTTGTGGCATATTGCAGTGAATCAGCGGCAACTCTTCTTGCAAAATCAAGTTCAGGTCCGGCAAGTGTTTTTACTTTTTCATACCCGTTATAGTTTGTACCCTGCACAAGCTGGTAGAACTGGTTCGGGTCCTGGAACGTGAGCGCCATATCGCCTGCCTGTGACATCAGCGATAGTGATGCGCTGACCCCTATCTGTATAGCCATCGGGTCGGGGGGCAGTGTATTGGGATAATTGGGATATTCTTCTTTTAAGTACCTTCCAAGCCAGCCGGTGGTGAAATACTGATTTGAATTGGAAGCTGTATGCCAGATATCAGTTGCCCTGAAATGTGAAAAATTAGGATTAGGATAACCAACATTCTGCACAATGGCAATTTTATTATCAACAAACAGGTTTTTCAGGTCACTCATTGCGGGATGCAAACCCATTGTTGTGTTTGGCAATGAAAGTACCTGCCCGCTTGGTATGCCCAGGTTGGGGCGGCGGGTATAGTACATACCATCCTGGTATGGAATAATTGTATTTAAGCCGTCATTTCCGCCAAGCAATTGAATTACAACAAGTACTTTATCTGTATCAACAAAAGGACTGCAGATTTTTGAAAGTACAGAATTGAATCCGAGCGCTTTAATAGGAATAGAATTAAGGGTTAAAGCAGCACCTGCACCGGATACCGCCAGAGTTTTAATAAAATCTCTTCTTTTCATTTATAAATTCTCCCTTAGATTCTAGTTGATCTGAAATTCTGCCAGATTAACAACGGCTTTCAGATATTTTTTTATTCTCGATGCGGCCTGCGGGTCGTTTATATACCAATTCTGAATCATTGTGCCATCAAGCATAATTTCAAGCAGGTTGTTTAGCTGCCTTGGAGTGACCGAGAGCCTTACAAGATGCTCGGTCATATCACGTACAAGCTGAAGCGCGTTATTTGGCGCAGCAAAAGACTGCGCAAAGCTGAGCGCATCAACTGAAAAGCCGGTAGGCTGCCCGTTTTTTTGAAGTCCGGTTACAATACTTTCAGCAAATGCTGCCCTGATGGGCATTGAAATTGTGCTGAGCCAGGTCCTGTAACCTGTCCAGCCCTGTACATTGGGCGGGTCAAGTATATACTGTCCTGCAGCGCTTGCCTGCGCTATTACATAATTAAGCCTTGTTGTTATTACAGAGGGGTCGAAATTTATGTTCATCATTTTAACAGCACCAAGCATCAGGTCAAGCGGGCTTTTAATTAATGAACTGAGTGTATTATCCGAATAGAATAATTTACTCTTTAATAGTGTTTTTAAAAGCGGCGCTATATCATAATTATTACTTCTCAAAATGGCAGCCATATCATCAATAATCTGATTCGCATATGTCAGATCTTCTTTCTGATGAATAAATGTTTTATACAATTTTGAACAGATATACTTTGCTGTTACAGGCTGATTAAAAACAATATCAATTATATCGTTATCGTCAAAATTGCCGGTCTGCCCAAGGAATATTTTATTTCCATAATCATGCCTCGATGGAACAAAAATACTTCCCAATCCGGAGAGTATCCATCCGGTGAGCGCTCGTGCCGCTTCGCGGACATCAGTTTCCGTGTAATTGCCAATACCCATTGTGAATAATTCAAGCAGCTCTCTTCCGTAATTTTCATTGGGGTTACCAACAATATTGTACCTGCCATCAAGATAAATAAGCATTGCGGGATCACGGGTAACCAGTTTAGTTATATCCTTAAAGTTACCTGTACAGCTATCTCTCAAAAGCTGGTTTTGTTTATACATATATTGAGGTATAATTACAGTTCCGGCTTCTGAAACAAAATGATTATGCCAGAAGAGGGTCATTTTTTCGCGGATGGAAACAGGCTGCTCATACATAAGCCTTACCCACCAGGTTCTGAGCTGCGAAGTTCTTTGTGAATTGTAGGCTGAATTAAAATCAGGGGCTTCGGTGACCCAGGTACCAGGCGGTTCCGGTGCAGTATTTGGCTGAAATAACAGATCAACCGCTTCTGAAGGTGTCATCGAAAGTACAGAATTAACCTGTGCAACAGTTGCGCCGAACATTGTCCTGTTAAGTAAATGCGTTACCATGGTTTTATTCCATGGCTTGCTTGGCGAAGGTATATAAGGATCCAGTAAACCGGTTTTGGATGTTTCCATACCTTAATATTGTTTAAATTTACAAAACTTTCCTGTATGCAGATAAAC
>JABFSP010000125.1 GCA_013140565.1 Ignavibacteria bacterium | reverse complement strand
GTATTGTAGGGTTAAATCAATAAATATTCCAACATCTTAAACTATTGTATAATAATATTTTAACCAAATTGTGCTTCATTAGCTAACGCTTGTTAGGAATACTGGCATTTCGAGGTTTGTAAAACCTCAATATTACATTTGTAATTCCTGATTCGCCTGACTGCCAATAAGCAGTTAATTCGTAATTTTCTTTCAAAATCTCCAGCTCAAACCAAGCACAGGAAGTCTGAAAAAATGTGAATACTCCGCCAATTCGTTCTTTCCAAAATTCCATCCATACTGAAAAAGATTTTTCCTGTTTAAAACATTTAATACCTCTATATAAGCAGTCAGTTCTGTGTTCCACGGCCGCAAATGCTGCTCTATTCTAAGATCAAGCCTTACATATTCCGGCATCTTTGAACTATTATACTGCCCCTCGACGAATATGCCGCGGTTAAAATATTTTGACTCATCAATATTATATGGTGTGTAAGGCCTGCTGCCGGTATACTTAAAATGACTGCTAATACTGAAACCATTTTTGAATTTATAACCTGCAATTAAATTTAGCTGGCTGCCAACATCAAATTCAAGCGGCTGGTAATTGCCAACCAGCGCAAGGAACTTTGAATGCGAAAATGAATAAGCTGCGCTCCAGAATATTCCTGCGGCGGGATTTTTCTTTTCAACAATAAGATCTACTCCTGTGTAATATCCTTTACCTGCAGATACCGCCTTATCAAGAAAATTGGGATAGAGCGAAACTCCGTTGTTGATAAAAATATATTGTGGGTTGTACACACTAACAGGATAGTTGTAATATTGTTTAAGGTATCCTTCTGCGGTTAGCTTAATTGTATTACCTATAAAGTGTTCAATTCCCAAAACAGCCTCATCACATCTCATGAAACTAAGGTTACGGTTTTCAGGGTATGTTACAAGCCAGCCAAGCTCCGGTGCCTGGAAGTATATCCCGGCATTTGCCGTCAGATTGGTGTTATCCCACAGCCTGAAAAGTGCGCCAAACCTGGGTGATATAGAAACCGGCTTATGCATGTAACCAAAATAATCAACCCTCACACCCGTATTAATAGTAAGCCTGCCGTTTATCAGTGTTGATGTTAAATTTAAACCGCCGTAGAGCTTTACAGTTTTTACTTCTGTATCAACATACATACCGGGAACGTAATAATTTGATTCATTTAAAGTAGATGAATGCACCACTTTATATTCCGAAAAATAATATTTTAATCCTGTTACCGCGTCAAGTGTGAACATCCTGTTTAAATTCAGGCTTAAGTATTGTGAGCTTAATACGTACCTGTCTTTGATACCAAGATCATACAACTGATACTTTACGTCATACCTGCTTAATGAGTACCCGCTCACCGAAGAGAACCGCAGTCCTTTATATTCGTTTGAATATTTAATGGAACCGTTAAACAATACCATATCAACAGTATCCTCCTGGTTGCCTGTTACATTCTGGAACGCTTCAGCCTTATCTATAATATACAAACCTGTAAAGGAAAGATTTTCATTTTTTGAAAGATCATACGAAAGTTTGCCGTTAATATCCCAGAAATTTGGCAGCAGGTCACTTGCCAGCTGTTCCTTTACCAGCTCCAGATAACTTTTCCTTACTGCGATCATATACGAGCCTTTTTTTGCAAAGGGACCTTCAAAAAATCCGCCAAACCCTGTTACCGAAAGATTAATATCGCGTATGTGTTTTTTCCTGCTGCCTTCACGGAATCTAATATCCATAACGCTTGATAATTTATCCCCATATCTGGCAGGAAAGCCGCCCGTGTAAAAATCCACTTCACCAATTAGTTTAGAATTTATAAAGCTCAGTGCGCCGTTTGTTGAGCCGGGCGGACCGTAGTGGTTAGGGTTCGGAATTTCAAAACCATCTACTAATACCAGGTTTTCAAATGGCGCACCGCCCCGAACCAGAAGCTGGTTATAATTGTCATTTCCTGTTACAACACCAGGCGCGGTAGTGTAGTACTTAACAACATCTTCAAATGAGCCGGGGTTTTTTCTTATTTCCTCATATTGAGTATTTATATAGCTTGTGCTGATATCAACCGCCTTCTTATAGAATTTAGCGTCAACATTAATTGTATCAGTATGCGGTTCGTATAATGAGAGTTTAATCTCAAGACTTTGGGTATTTATGCTGTCTGATAAATTCAGCGTAGTAATAAAGCTGATGTAACTTTCAAGCGATACTGTAATTGTATATAAACCGGGCTCGGCAATGTTTATAGTGAACTCGCCGCTTCCATCTGAATGAGTAATTCTGTTTTTACCGTACAATTCAATTTTAGCATATTGCAAAGGATTGCCCGAGGAACTATCAGTGATATTTCCTGAAATTATATATTGAGAAAACGCATTTTCTCCTGAAAATATTAATATTAATAATGATAAGGTGAATATTTTCGGCATATTACCGTGTATTTATAAATATATTTTTATAATTTACATACAATAATATGAATAAATTTACAAAATCCCTGTCCATTTATTTATTACCTGTATTGGGGCTTATTTTTTATTCCTGCATTGATGACCCGGTGTACCCGGAAGGCAATTTAGTAAATGTTTCGCTGCATGATTTTTATGGCGAAAAATATAGTTTCAACCTCTATTTTGACAGGTTTTTAGTAAGTCCCGGTGATGCACCGATAACGATCTTAGCTCAGTCTGAATTTTTATTTAATACATACCATTCCCCTTATGATATGGTAATTACTTCAGATAATTCAGCTTTTATTTACAAGTACATGGGTATTTCATCTAAAAATATAAAACCATTATACTATGACTATTCGGAGTCGTTTAATTACAGCCGGCTAGATCTAAGGATCAGAATACCTGAAATAGTAGAAAAGAGTACTGTTTATTTTGTAAATTTTATTTCAGATTTTAACTATGTGCAGGAAGCAAATCAGTTTACAATGAGACCCGGTGATTCAATAATGTACTGTTATTTGCGGGTTCCGGAACATAAATATCCAACTTATATCAGCGGAAAGATCATAATTTTTGAAGCAGAAAACTGGGGTAGTAAAGGTAAGCTTAATTATAAAAGATTCGGGTTTAAGGAATCTGATTCACTGCACCGGGATAGTACAATAGTATTTACTGAGTCGGACCTTGAGTATGACCTGCCTGATATCCTGACCAGCTTTTCAAATACTCCGCCGGCTGGCAGAAACGGAAACAGCTTAGTTTCAATTTCATTCCCGGGATACAGCAAGTCAGCGGATCTTGTTCTGATTGGAGGTACGACAGATAATTTTGATTTTATAATACCTGCGTTACCTCTTGATAATAATGTTAGATTTACCGGAACTTATGACGGAGGAAACTACTTAGATAGAGCATTTAAATCTGAATTATTTGAATTAGGTGATAACTGTGTTATTACTCATAAAGAACCGATTAGTTTAGTTTCACCAGCGTATGGTGATTCTAATGTAACAGGTTCAACAATATTTAAGATATATGATGACCAGCCCCGGGGTGTATATTTGTATGAGTTTAATATCTCAGGGGCTCATAGACCTTTGCGCATATACACAGACAGAAAAGAACTAAAATTTTCAGAAATTCTTACAAGAGGTTTTGAATGGAGACCGAACAGCCAGTATATCTGGTATGCGAGAAAATTTCCGGGTTTTGCAAATGTTGATGATCTGTTAAGCTCTCCTTATACCTTAACTCCGAAATACAATGAAACTCAATCAACAGAACCGCGTTACTTCTACACCGGACCTTAGTCGGTTTTCCCCGGTTTCAGCCAGCCTTCTTTTCTGTACCAGTCAATAGTATCTTTGAACCCTGTTTCAAGTGTGAATGATTCCTTAAAGCCAAGCTCGCGCTTTGCTTTTTCAATTGAGCATATCCAGTATCTTTGTGTAAGCTCCCGTGATTTTTCTATGTTCAGCACAACTGGTTTGGAAGAAAAGAAACCAAATACCTGTGAAAAGAACGCTGTTGTTTTAACAGCAAAATGCGGGATTGTAAGCTTAACGGTTTTCCGCCCGAGCAGTTTTTTGGTAAGCTCGCCAACATCACGCCAGTTATAAAATTGTTCTGAAGAAATAAAATAAATGCTTGATGAAGATATTTCCTTTTCGCCGGCGAGTATGAATCCCCTAACAAGATCAACCCCGTGAATAAGGCTGACCAGTTTATTATCAAATCCTATCATTGGCTGTAAGCCGCGGCTCATTGATTTAAAATATTCATAAATTGCGTAATCACGCGGACCGTAAACAGCAGGCGGCCTTACGATAGTACAATTGAACTTATCAAAAAAACCCATAACAACTTTTTCTGCTTCAACCTTTGATCTGCCGTAGGTTGTCAATGGAAAGTAATCGCGTGTTTCATCAATGGGTTTGCCGTCAAATGAGGGTCCAACCCCCGCCTGTGAACTTACATGCACGAATTTTTTTATTCCCGGGTTATATTTATAGCATGCTTCCAGCAGACTTTTTGTCGCCTCAACATTCCCGCGGTAGAATTCTTCTTTTTTCTTCGCAAAAGTTACACCTCCAACGTGATAAATAAAGTCAACATCACTTACCGCTTTTTTAAGCACTTCATCCGTAAAAAGATCGCCTTCAATAAATTCAACCGGCTTATCTTTAAGCCATTTTGTGCTGCTGTTCTTCCTTATCAGAGCTTTAACTTCATAATTTTTCTTCAGCAGCTCATCTATTAAATGAGATCCTATGAATCCGGTGCCGCCAGTTACAAAAACTTTAGCCATTAGAAATTATCCAGTCAATTGGTAATTATTTGATATTTTAACAACGTATGTACACTTATATAGATATTGCTAAGGCATAAAATCCAAAAAAGTGTTTTTCCTTGTTATAATTTCATAAATAAAGTAAATTAGTACTCAAACATATTCAATTAATTACGTAATTTCAATTTATTACGTTATTTCAATTTATCAGGCATTTCCTATGCCAAAAAGGAGCTTTTTTAAGTGGCAGATCTATTTCAGAAGTGTTTTGAGTTCACAAGGGCAGATGAGGTTAAAAAATCAGGGCTTTACCCCTATTTCAGACCAATTGAGGAAAATGAAGGACCGGTTGTACAGATAGAAGGCAGAAAAATGATCATGGCCGGTTCAAACAATTACCTTGGCTTAACTGCACATCCAAAGGTAAAAGAAGCAGCAATTAAAGCTGTTGAAAAATACGGCACAGGCTGCAGCGGCTCGCGTTATTTAACAGGTACTTTAGACCTGCATATTAAGCTTGAAAAAAGAATGGCGAAATTTTTCGGAACTGAAGCCGTTCTCCTTTTTTCAACCGGATACCAGACAGCACAGGGAATTATTCCAACACTTGTGCAAAAGGGCGAATATGTAGTATCGGATAAAGATAACCACGCTTGTATAGTAGCCGCTGACCTGATGGCAAAAGGCGCTTTTGCCGAATTTAAGCGCTACAAGCATAACGATATGGACGACCTTGAAGTTGTATTAAACAAGATTCCTAAGGATAGAGGCATACTTATCGTATCTGACGGAGTATTTTCAACCACGGGCGAAATCGTTCACCTTCCAAGAATGGTTGAGCTCGCCGAGAAATTCGGAGCAAGGATATTGATAGATGACGCGCATTCAGTTGGAGTTATTGGTGTTGGCGGAAGAGGTACAGGCTCGCATTACGGTCTGATGGATAAGATAGATATGACAATGGGAACGTTCTCAAAAACATTCGCTTCACTTGGCGGATTTGTTGCGGGCTCAGAACGCGTACTTAATTACATCAAACATCACGCGCCTGCGCTGATATTCAGCGCATCACCGACACCTGCAAGCGTAGCTGCCGCTATGGCTGCCCTTGAAATTCTTGAAGCTGAGCCTGAGAGAATTGATAGACTTATAGCTAACGCAGATTATATGCGCGCGGGATTAAAAGCCCAGGGTTATACTATCATAGAAGGTGTAACAGGAATTGTTCCGGTAATACTGGGCGATTTCCAGAAGACGCTTATTTTCTGGAGAAAATTATTCGATGCCGGCGTATTTACAAATGCATTTGTACCGCCCGGCGTTCCGCCGCATCTATCGATGCTGCGCACATCATATATGGCTTCCCATGAAAAAGAACACCTTGATAGAATGCTCGAACTCTTTGGCGAAATAGGCAAAGAACTTGAACTGATAAAATAATTATTCAACTAAAACAGATATATATTCTCATATCACAAAAACTATCGTTATACTTAAATTATATCATATCAGCCCACGACTCCAGTCGTGGGTTTTTTAATTAATACAAATTAAAAAACCGTTTGAGCGGTTTAAAAAACAAATGAAATATTTACTTATACTTTTAATTCCGGCGATATTCATTTCATGCTCCAAAGAAGAAACTCCACAAACACAGCAGAAGGTCACACAGGATGATAGTGATAACCCCGCTGATACCAACTTAACAC
>JABFSP010000305.1 GCA_013140565.1 Ignavibacteria bacterium | reverse complement strand
AGTATAAGGCGTTCGCATCTGATATGAAGGACCTGAATAAGAAGAGAGCAAAGACTTATAAATTAATGACGGAAAATATTGAGTCAGGTAATGGTATGGATTCAATTGTAAACCAATTGCTAGATTATGAAGAGCAGATAAACAACAAACGCGAAGCGTTTGTAGCAGATATGAAATCAATTTTATCGTCACAACAGATTGCAAAGATGATAGTTTTTGAGCGTAAATTCAATAATGAGATAAAAAAACTGCTCAAGCAGTATCAAAAAAATAACAATAAAGAAAAACCTTTTAAAGAGTAATATTATTTCATTGGAATGCGTTGTATTCCCAATTCTTTTAATGCATCTGATACCATAAAGAAAGAACCTATAACCATAATTCTTTTATAATTCATCTTATCAGCTATTTCTAACGCCCCTTTAACATTTTTATCCATCATTAAATTATTCCTGCTTTTCAGTTTCAGTGAATCAGCATACAACACTCCCGGTTCCTGTGCTCTATCGTAATCAGGTTTGGTAAGAATTATATTTTTTGAAAACGGCAGAATTTTCTTCAATGCGCTCTTGTGATCTTTATCGCTCATAATCCCGAATATCACAACATCGGGTTTAAAACCAATATTCTTAACAGATGTAATGGCATTTATAATTCCGTCGGGATTATGCGAAACATCAAGCAGGTACTGCTTCCCGTTCTTTTTGATCAGTTCCAGCCTGCCAAAATAACCTGTATTCTTCTTAACATTAGACATTCCCTTTTTGAAATTTTTCAACTGAAAACTTTTACCAGTTACGGAAAGAAATTCCTTAATAATAAAATAACCCGCAGCCGCATTCCTTACCTGGTATTTACCGGGCAGGGGAGTTGATAACAGAATTTCTTTTTCACCCTTTGGAGTAACTGTAAACTCGATCTTCCCGTGCGCATTACTTTTAATTCTCATCTTGGCAATATCATCTAAATACAACAGCTCATTTTCTGTTATGCTTTTGTGAAACAAACTAACGAGTTTCCTGTTATTATCGCTTACTATGACTTTCACCCCCTTTTTTACAATTCCAAGTTTTTCAAGCGCAATTTCGCGCAGGGTATTTCCAAGGAATTGCATATGGTCCATATCGATCTGTGTGATGGCGGAAACCACAGGATTTAATATGTTGGTTGAATCCAGCCTGCCACCGAGTCCGCACTCAATAACCGCAGTATCAACTTTCTTATCATCAAAATACTTGAAGGCCATTGCTGTATTGACTTCAAAGAATGAGGGTTTGATTTGTTTGATTAGCTTAATATTTTCTTCAAGGAACTTTTTTATGTAAGTATTACTGATACATTTACCATTTACGCGTATTCTTTCGTTAAACTGCAATATATGCGGCGATGTAAATAGCCCAGTTTTTAACCCGTGCTCCATAAGTACTGAAGCAGTAAATGAAGCAGTTGCTCCTTTACCGTTCGTGCCTGCTATATGAATTGATCTGAATTTATCCTGTGGATTACCGAGGGCTTTGCAAAGTTTTGTAATATTTGACAGGTCATACTTCATACCGGCTCTTTCGAGCGAGTATAGATATTGAAAGTATTCGTTAATATTTTTCACTTATCTTTCCCTGGCTCCGGCCAAACGAGCAAAATTTCTTTTGCTATAGTTTCGATGGATTTATTTTCAGTATCAATAATTTTATCTTCCAGTTTTTTGCTTTCAAATATATCAATAAGCTCAATGGCCCTCTTTTTATGCCAATCCAATAGATTTCCGATCTCTCTTTTATCAAGTCTCTTATGAAGGGTAGCCGGTGTGGCAGTAAGCCGTATAACAAAAATATCGGTTCCTTTTATAAGTTCTTTGAACTTGTCAATTTCATCTTTGCTTTCAACAACCGTAGGGATAATAAAGAGTTTGATGCCCAATGCTAAATAATTCGGAATTATTGAGCTTAAATTCTTAATTCCCAGCCGGAAATTAAATCTATCGCCAATAGGTGCGGGATATGCAGCAGTAAGCCAGTCAAAATCAATAACTGCGCAGGGGGTTTTGTTTGCGGAAAGCAGATCGAAAACGGCTTCTGCGGCAGAAGTTTTCCCTGCTCCGACTGGTCCTGTAACTATTAATATTGAATACCCTGTATCCATATTTACGATGAATAAAAAACCCCGATAGTTATCGGGGTTTTAATTGAAAATATAATATGATTATTCTGTTTCTGCTGTTTCTTTAACTTTCTTCTTTGTCTTCTTAACCTTCTTTGGTTTCTCTTCCTCAGCGGGTTCGGCATCTCTGCTTGTAACAATAAGGTCTTTATAAGCTTTTAATCCTGTACCTGCGGGAATCAGCTGACCAACTATAACGTTTTCCTTTAGACCCTGGAGGAAATCAACTTTGCCTTCAATAGCGGCATCTGTTAATACCTTTGTGGTTTCCTGGAATGAAGCCGCTGAAATAAAGCTATCGGTTGTGAGCGAAGTTTGTGTAATACCAAGCAGTACCGGGTTAGCGATAGCAGGATTTGCGTCGCGGAACTCGATAAGTGTTTTGGATTTCTTCTTCAGCTCAGCATTAAGCTCTTTAACTTTCTTCTTATCCATCATATCATACATCTTCACTTTGTTCGAATCACCCTTATCGGTAACTATTATCCTGTTTCTCAGTGTTTCGTTTTCTGTTAAGAACTTAAAGCGGTGAACAACATCGCCTTCAAGGAACATTGTATCGCCTGAATCAACAACACGCACTTTCTGAAGCATCTGTCTAACGATAACTTCAATGTGTTTATCATTGATCTTTACACCCTGCATTCTATATACTTCCTGGATCTCGTTCACAAGGTAAGCCTGAACGTCTCCCACGCCTTTTATCCTTAAGATATCATGCGGGTCAACTGAACCGCTTGAAAGCGCTTCGCCTGCTTTTACGTAATCACCGTCTCTTACAAGTATATGCTTACCAACTGGTATCATGTATTTCTTTTCAACTGCAAGATCCGCTGTTTTAACCTTTACTTCACGTGAACCCCTCTTTAGTGAACCGATCTCAACGAAACCGTCGATCTCTGTTACAACTGAAGGCGAGTTCGGGCTTCTTGCTTCGAATAACTCTGTTACTCTCGGCAGACCGCCTGTGATATCTCTTGTTTTACCTGTATCTCTTGGTATCTTAACAAGTATCTGTCCTGCGTATATCTGGTCATCATTATTCACAAGCAAATGCGCCTGTGCCGGAATGATATACTGGCTAAGCAGGTCACCCTTGGAATCAGTTAACTGAATAGTAGGACTAAGTGTTTTATCCTTTGATTCTATTACCACTTTCTGGATATGTCCGGTTGTTTCATCCGGAGCTTCCATGTAGCTCACGTTCTCTTTCAGATCTGCATATTTAGCTGTACCGTTATGCTCAGCAACAATCACCGAGTTGTACGGATCCCATTCATAAAGTACCGTATTCTTTTCAATTGATTCGCCGTCTTTTATCATCAAATGAGCTCCGTAGGGAACATCATATTTTGATACCAAACGGTTATTTTCATCAAGTATCTGAATTATACCATTTCTGCTGTGAGTTACATAATACTCACCCTCTGTTGAAGCGGGGTTTGTATATTTGATTGATTTGATGCTGTCGAATTTAACTTTACCTGCGAATTTTGTAGGTATTCTTGATTGCGTTACAATCCTGCTTGCAGTACCACCAATGTGGAATGTACGTAAAGTAAGCTGTGTACCCGGTTCACCAATTGATTGAGCGGCCACAACACCTACTGCTTCGCCAACATCTACTAACTTGCCTGTTGTCAGGTTTCTGCCGTAACATTTAGCGCAAATACCCTTGCGTGATTCGCATGTTAATACAGAGCGTATTTCAACTGACTGAATTGAAGTCGCGGCTATCTGCTGAGCAAGATCCTCATCAATGATATCACCTGCTTTTGCAAGTGTTTTTCTTGTTAATGGATCAACAACGCTCTGCAATGCAGCGCGTCCTAATATTCTTTCTGCCAAAGGCTCTTTAATATCTTCACCGTCTTTTAACGCTTCAACGGTCAATCCGCGGATAGTTCCGCAGTCATTTTCAGATATAATAACATCCTGTGATACGTCAACAAGTTTACGTGTTAAGTATCCGGCATCAGCAGTTTTTAAAGCTGTATCAGCAAGACCTTTACGCGCACCGTGTGTTGATATAAAGTATTCAAGAATTGAAAGACCTTCTTTAAAGTTTGCAATGATCGGGTTTTCGATAATTTCACCGGCCTGACCTGTCATGCTCTTCTGAGGTTTAGCCATAAGACCCCTCATACCTGCAAGCTGGCTTACCTGGTCCTGTGAACCTCTCGCACCGGAATCGATCATCATATGCAGTGAATTGAATCCGTCCCTTGATGTTCTGAGTGTACTCATAAGGTCGCTCTTAACATCGTTGGTTGCGTGTGTCCAGATATCGATAACTTTATTGTATCTTTCACCTTCGGTGATAAGACCTCTCATCCTTGACTTTTCAATCGCATCTACCTTTTTCTGGGCAGTTTCAATTATCCTGTCTTTGGATTCAGGTACTACAATATCATCAAGATTTACTGAAAGTCCGCCCTTCATAGCGTAACGGAATCCTATTTCCTTTAACGCATCGAGGAACTCAACTGTCTTTTTATTACCAACGCTTTTGAATACTTTGGCAATATTTTTGATAATTCCTTTTTTGGTGAGAAGTTCATTAATATAAGCTGCGCCTTCAGGAACTATATTATTAAATAATACGCGTCCTACGGTTGTTTCGACCATTTCGCCCTTGATGCGGACTTTTATCTTTGCATGCAGTGCAACTCTTGAGTTGCTGTGTGCAATAACAACCTCTTCAGGGCTTGAAAATACTTTATCTTCGCCAAGATCACCTTTTTTGTACTTGGTTAAGTAATAGCATCCTAAAACTATTTCCTGGTTAGGAACTGTTATAGGATCACCATTTTGAGGTGACATTAAGTTATGGCTTGAAAGCATAAGTACTCTAACTTCAAGCTGCGCTTCGGGTGATAGCGGCACATGTACTGCCATCTGGTCACCGTCAAAATCCGCGTTGAATGCTGTACAAACAAGCGGGTGCAGCCTGATAGCTTTACCTTCAACAATGATTGGCTGGAAAGCCTGTATGCTGAGCCTGTGCAGGGTAGGGGCACGGTTAAGCATGATAGGATGTCCTTCTATCACGTTTTCGAGTACTTCCCAAACTTCGGGGGTCCTTCTTTCGATTAATTTCTTTGCGCTCTTAACAGTTTTAACAAGGTCTCTGTCAATAAGCCTTCTTATTACAAATGGTTTGAATAATTCAAGTGCCATATCTTTCGGCAGACCGCACTCGTGAAGTTTTAATTCAGGTCCAACTACAATAACAGCACGACCCGAGTAATCAACACGTTTACCTAATAAGTTCTGCCTGAAACGGCCCTGCTTGCCTTTCAAAATATCTGAAAGTGATTTCAAAGGCCTGTTTTCTGATTTTACCGCAGTAGCGCGTCTTGAGTTATCAAGTAAAGCGTCAACTGCTTCCTGTAACATACGTTTTTCATTACGTAAAATTACTTCGGGAGCCTTGATATCGATAAGTCTTTTTAGACGGTTATTACGGATAATAACTCTCCTGTAAAGATCGTTAAGATCCGATGTTGCGAACCTTCCGCCTTCAAGAGGCACCAAAGGTCTTAACTCAGGAGGAATAACCGGGACAACATCAAGTATCATCCATTCAGGTTTATTCTGCCTTCTGCCTTCTTTTTTCTGGAAGGATTTAAGTACCCTTAATCTTTTTATCAGGTCCTGTTTTTTCTGAACCGATGTTTCTTCATAAAGCTGTATCCTTAATCTTGAAATATCCTCTTCAACATCAACTCTTCTTAACAATTCTTTTACCGCTTCAGCGCCGTTTTTACAAACGAACTTGTTCGGGTCAAAATCATCAAGCTCTTCCTGGTCTTCAGGAAGATTGTTGAGCGCGTTAAGATATTCATCTTCAGTTAGCAGGTCATTTTTAGTGAACTGGGTAGGACCCGGGTTCACTATAACATAGTTTTCGTAATATATTATTCTTTCAAGCT
Organism: Ignavibacteria bacterium; assembly: GCA_013140565.1. Taxonomy (GTDB): domain Bacteria; phylum Bacteroidota; class Ignavibacteria; order Tepidaquicellales; family OLB5; genus OLB5. Next base: position 386 of record JABFSP010000305.1, on the reverse strand, counting down.
CTTTATTTGTCAGTCCAAGCAGGTAACTGATCTTGCTTGGGGTTGAACGGAAGTACCATATATGAACCACAGGCACGCTAAGGGAAATGTGTCCCATTCTTTCACGCCTTAAGCTCTTCAGGTTAACTTCAACACCGCACCTGTCGCAGACTATTCCGTGGTATCTTATGCCTTTGTATTTTCCGCAGTGGCACTCCCAATCCTTAACCGGACCGAAGATCTTCTCACAAAATAAACCGTCTTTATCGGGTTTGAATGTTCTGTAATTAATAGTTTCAGGTTTAAGTACTTCACCGTGCGAATTCCTGATGATCGAATCTGTCGATGCCAGGTTTATTGCGATCTTGGTGAATACTTTCTTTACTTTTTTCTGATCTCTTTTAAAA
>JABFSP010000360.1 GCA_013140565.1 Ignavibacteria bacterium | reverse complement strand
GGATGGATTAATCACAATAAATTAACATAATTTTCTAAAACAAACAAATTATTTATCATAAGAATCAGAAAAACCTTAATTAACGCTAATTACGGGCTGTTTTCACCCTATACCCTCCTTATTTCATTGCAATAAAATTGGATTTTCAGTAATTTTGTAAATTACAACAAATTAAAACCAACCGAATGGCTAAAGGCTTAAACATTCTATATTGCACCAGCGAAGTTATGCCCTACAGCAAAACTGGCGGCTTAGCAGATGTATCGAACTCTCTGCCACAGGAACTCAACGCGGCAGGTCATGCCGTAAGGATAATTACCCCTAAATACGGCTCACTGGATGAAAGAAGGCTCAGAATTTATGAAATTAAGCGCCTTACCAACATAGAAGTGCCTATTGGCGATAAGATCGCTATTTGCAACATCAAATCTTCATTCATAGTATCGCCTAAGGGTAAAGTTCAGGTTTTTTTAATTGAAAATGAAGAGTATTTCGGCAAATCCAGTCCTTACGTAGATGAAAAGACCGGAAAAGATTACCCCGATAACGACGAGCGCTTTATATTTTTCAACCGCGCAGTTGTGCAGGTTTTGGGTTTGCTCGGCTGGCAGCCTGATGTAATTCATTGTAATGACTGGCAGACAGGTTTAATACCCGCTTACATTAAAACAATTTACGCAAAAGATCCCCTGCTTCAGAATGTAAAAAGCATATTCACAATTCATAACATAGCTTTCCAGGGCTTGTTCCCGCATTCATCATTTTTAAAAAGCGGACTGCCTGAAAACATATATAACGAAGAAGGCGTAGAGTATTACGATAAATTCAGCATGCTGAAAACCGGATTGGTTTACAGTGATGCTATAACTACAGTAAGCGAAAATTACGCAAAAGAAATTGCCACTACTCATGAATATGGTATGGGTTTTGAAGGCTTACTTAAGAAAAGAAAAAAAGATCTTTACGGAATACTGAACGGAGTTGATTATACCGTATGGAATCCCGAGCGCGACAGCATTATTCCTTTCCGTTACACTTCAAAAGAGCTTCCGTTAAAACGTGAAGATAAAAAAGCTCTTTGCAAACACTTTGACCTGGAATACAACGCTGAGACACCTATAATAGGTATCATCTCACGCCTTTCAGAGCAGAAAGGTTTCGATATCATTCAGAAGGCTATGCCTGACTTAATGAAAGAAGAAGTACAGTTTGTTCTGCTTGGCTCCGGTGATAAAACATTCCAGAAGTTCTTTGAAGGCGTTAAGAAAAAATACCCCAAGAAGGTTGGAGTACATTTCGGTTTTTCAGAAGAGATAGCACACTTAATAGAAGCAGGCAGCGATATGTTTTTGATGCCATCAAAATATGAGCCATGCGGCTTGAACCAGATGTACAGCTTAAAATACGGCACCATCCCAATTGTAAGGGCAACAGGTGGTTTAGCTGATACTATTACAGAGTACAAAAACGGCAAAGGTAACGGTTTTGTATTTGAAAAGTACGATGCGGCGGAACTGATGAAAACCATCAAACGCGCATTGAAGCTGTTTACCAACCGCGAAGAATGGATAAAGCTGATAAGAATTGCAATGGCTTGCGATTATTCATGGGAAATATCAGCAAAGAAGTATGTTGATCTATACCGCTCAATAATGAAAAAAGGTTGAGCTTTAAGAATTCATAAATGAAAATTGTTATTATGGGACAGTCAGCAATGCCTGTCCTGTTTTATTTAATACAGATAATTTTAACCGTAAACAGATTTGAATAAAGCGCTTTTTTTGGACCGTGACGGCACAATTGTAAAGGAAGTTGAAGGGAAAACCCCTGAAACTTTAGGATACCTGCTTACTGTTCAAGATGTAAAGCTCATAGAGGGCTCCGCTGATGCAATTGCACAGGCGAGAAAATCAGGATATAAGATCATCATCATAACCAACCAATCAGCAGTAGCACGCGGCTGGCTAGCAATTGAAGAGCTAAACCGCATTAATAAGAAAATGTACGAAATGCTTCTGGAGGAAAATCCGGAGGCTGTAATTGATGCCCTATATTATTCACCATATCACACAGATGGCAGTGTAAAGGAATATTCGGTAGAACATGATTCCCGCAAACCCAATACCGGAATGATAATGCAGGCCAAAAAAGATCATAATATAGAGCTCGATGGCTCGTATATGATCGGTGATTCACTTTCTGACATGCAGACGGGCGTAAATGCAGGTTTACACAATATTTTAGTTGAAACCGGCTACGGAAAATCAGCACAGAGGAAATGTCTTGATGAAAAAGTAAAAATTGACTTTATTGCATCAAATTTATTTGATGCTGTAAAATATATAGCAAAAACAGGCGAAAACCGACAATAATGTGATCGTTGATGAACATTTTTTTGTCTAAAATTATACGAAAATTCAGAATTTAGATGACAAGCAAAAAACTAATAGCAGCTCTCTACAGCCTTTTAACCATAGTATCCCTTTCATTATATACTATCGGATGCGCGGATGACCCTTCTTCACTGGGGCTCAATTTTATTCCACCCGGTGAAACCACGGGCGTAAGAATATTTGATTCATATATCGATACGATGCCGATAGTTTCAAATAACTCCAGGTTCTATGTAAACACATCAGGCTCAAAAAACCTGATGGTGGGCAAAAGCGGCTCATATGAATCAAAGGCATTGATAAAATTCGGTGACTTGGGCGATACCCGCGACAGCGCAACGGTCGTTTCAGCGAAGATGTATTTAAAATACAAAAACTATTATTTCCCTAACACTTCAAGTGACTCTCTTGGTCAGATAGGCTTTGATGTATTTGAAATAAACGATTCACTTAATTATTCAACCATCACTTATGATTCTGTTAGTGCAAATACTTTTGGTACTGTATCACAGGGCAGTTTTACGGGAACGCCGACGGCTGATTCCCAGGAAGTTGAAATTACACTGAATCCGGCAATGGTTAAACAGTGGCTTGATCATGCAGGCAACCCGGGCGCCGGATATGAAAATAACGGCATGGTACTTTCACCAAACGGGTCATCGGTATGTATCAAAGGATTTTTTTCAACCAATGAAGATGTAACCGTAGAGCCGAAGATTGTGATCATTTATACAAAATATAACGAAACCGATACATTCAGCACATCGGCATCTGATAACATTTCACTTATAAACGCAAGTATAACTTCTTCCGCTGAAACATTTACACTGCAGGCAGGCGTAAGTTATGTGCAGCAGATGATATTTGATATGAGCCGTATTCCTTCATCTGCAACAATTAATGATGTACAGCTTTACTTAACGCTGGATTCTGTAAATTCAATTTTTACAACGCAGACAAGTTATAAAATATTAGGACAGTTCATAAATGATTCCGCCGGTTTAAAAACGGACCTCTTCACTTTCACAGGTGAACCTGCCGGAGGCGGAAAATATATGATGCGCCTTGTCGCGCCCGGTGCGCCTTCACCGTTTGCAAGGTGGCTTTCAGGCACGGCAAATTACGGACTGCTGCTTTTCGCGGGCAATCAAACAATAAACCTTGATAAGTACGTATTCTATAAAGAATCTGCGGCAGACCCGCAGACGCGGCCCAGGGTTGTAATTAAATATACACCGAGGGTCACACCATGATAAAGCGGCACACCAAGATAAAGAAAAATTTTAAAATGATAAATATTTCAACAATAAAAATATCAGCAAAGCTCTTAATTGCCATTTTGATACTTTCCGGCAGCAGTGTCTTTTCACAGGTTGATAAGAACGGAGGCTCGATTTACTCGCTTTTCGGGCTGGGTGACCTAAGTTACTCATCCAGCAACCGTACGGATGCTATGGGAATAATGGGTATAGCGCTTTACGGTGACTATACCAACTCCAACAACCCGGCTGCGTGGACAAGAATTCAGAACACACTGTTCACTTCGAAGTTTAACCTCGAAAATATCAGGTCGTCTGACGGACTTAGTAAATCAACAAGAACATACGGTAACTTCGAAGGTTTTGATCTTTCAATACCGTTCAATAAGGGTAATGGCTGGATCTTTAACTTCGGTATTAATAATTACAGCAACGTAAATTACGATACCTATTTTTCCGGCACAGTTGACGGCGAAAACTACACGCAGACATATAGCGGCAACGGCGGTTTGAATAAATTTAATGTCGGGTTTTCTTACATTATCTTCAGGCACTTAAGTTTCGGCGCTCAGTTTAATTACGCTTTTGGTAATATTAATAAATCGGTTAATATAGATTTTTCGAATATCAATCTCTTCGATACAAAAAACAGCTCCGCCAACACAATATCCGGGTTCTTTTTTAATTCAGGTCTTATATTCCACGGCTTTGGTAAGCTGTTCAAGAATAAAAAACTTGATAATATGACCCTTGGCGTGTATGTTTCAACGCCAACTGAATTTAAATCAAATATCACCGGTAAATTCAACCGTTCAACAAGCAGCACTGATTCTGTTTCGCTTAGTGAAGGGAAGCTGAAAATTCCACTGGCATTTGGTGTTGGTATTGCAAATACATTCAACAACAAGTTAACAGTTTCGGCTGATATGTATTACCAGAAATGGGATGATTACACATATTACGGCACTCACCCAACTGAGATAAAGAACAGCATGAAAATTGGCGCAGGGTTTGAATACACCGCTTCAAGGAAAATTGAAGATCCGTACTTAAGCCGTGTATCATACAGGCTGGGCGGAAGCTATACCGCAGATTACCTGAAGCTCAACGGTGAGGATATTAACATACTAAGCGTTAGCGCAGGCTTATCATTGCCTATCGGCAATTACAACTCGCTTGACCTGTACGCAAAATATAACATCCGCGGTAAGGAAACCAACGGGCTTATAAAAGATGAAGTTTTCCGGTTCGGCGCATCAGTTAAAATTGGTGAGTTCTGGTTCTTAAGACCCTCGGATGAGTTTTAATTTAAAGTTTAAAGATTTTCTATTAATATTTTCAAAAAGACATTTTAATTTAACTAACATTATTTAAAAATTTCTACACCACTTAATAACATTATATTATTATGACTCACTTACAGGATTTCGATCCGCAGATCTATAGCGCAATCAGGCATGAGCTTGAAAGGCAAAATGATAAATTAGAACTTATTGCATCAGAGAATTTTACCAGCATTGCCGTTATGCAGGCAATGGGCTCGGTGATGACAAATAAATACGCCGAAGGCTACCCGGGCAAAAGGTATTACGGAGGCTGTGAATATGTTGATATCGCTGAAAATGTCGCCCGTGACAGGGCTAAAGAACTTTTTGGCGCCGAATACGCGAACGTTCAGCCGCACTCAGGCTCACAGGCAAATATGGCTGTTTACTTCGTGCTGGTAAAACCCGGCGATAAAGTAATGGGTATGGATCTTTCTCACGGCGGGCACTTAACACATGGTTCGCCTGTTAATTTTTCAGGTAAACTTTATAACTTCACGCAGTACGGTATAAATCCGGATACTGAAATGCTTGATTACGACATGATAGAAAAAGTCGTGCTTGAACAGAAACCAAAAATGATAACTGTTGGCGCAAGCGCTTATTCAAGAAATATAGATTATAAAAAATTCCGCGAAATAGCCGATAAGGTAAATGCATTTCTGCTTGCAGATATTGCTCACCCGGCAGGATTGATTGCAAAAGGTCTTTTAAATGACCCGATTCCGCATTGCCACGTTGTTACAACAACAACGCATAAAACCCTACGCGGACCCCGCGGCGGTATGATACTTATGGGAACGGATTTCGAAAATCCGTTCGGTATAACTGCGCCAAAATCAGGCAGAACCAAAATGATGAGCGAACTTCTGGATTCAATGGTTATCCCGGGCATTCAGGGGGGACCGTTAATGCATGTTATAGCCGCTAAAGCAGTTGCATTCAAAGAAGCGCTGCAGGGCGATTTCAAAAAATACGCTGAGCAGGTTATTAAGAATGCCAAAGCGCTTTCTGATAAACTTACATCATACGGATTCAAGATAATTTCAGGCGGAACAGATAACCACTTAATGCTTATAGATCTGCGCAACAAGAATATGACGGGCAAACAGGCACAGGAACTACTGGATGAAGTTGGAATTACATGCAACAAAAATGCAGTTCCGTTTGATGATAAAAGTCCGCTGATAACAAGCGGCATAAGGCTTGGAACACCCGCTTTAACAACACGCGGCATGAATGAAAAAGACATGGAAAAGGTTGCAGAAATGATAAACGATATTATCACAAACCCGGGAAGTGAAGTTGTAAAAAAGAGCGTACACAAAAAAATTGGTGATTTAACCGGTGAATACCCGCTTTACCCGGAATTGTTTACCTGGTAATCTTTTTTTTATTACATATAAATGATATTATCATTCATTGAAGGTTCAATTATTGTTAAAAAACCGGCTGTAATACAGACCGGTCATAATCCATTCAGGCAGCGTCAGCTTACTGAATATGCTGAAACAAAAGAACAGTTATTGCTAACCAATGAAATTTACAGTGGCGACACAGATGTAAAGGAAGATAAGAATGATGACAACAATGATAATGATACCAATAATGATGACAGTGCTGAAAACGAAAGCACTATTCTGGAGTTCAGAAATACAGACAGTGAATTGATAAATGAAGTTACAGTTGATCTGGATAAAAGTGATACAAATACTGAAAAAGCCATGACAATGAACTCTGCTGAGATGGATGCATTCCGCAGGAAATATGATGAGTTGATGAAACAGCTTGAAAAAGAACGATTTGAAAGGGAATTAATAGCACGCAGCAGGTAGTATATGGCAGAAAACGATGTATTGCCGGATGAAAACCAACCAGGTGATAACCAGCCGGGTGAAATGGGGTTCTGGGAACATCTCGAAGAACTGAGATGGAGACTGATCAAAGCAGTAATAGGTGTTGTTTTGGGCGGTATAATTGCCGCGGTTTTTGTTGATTATATTATGAACGATTTTCTATTAGCACCTGCCACTAAAACAACTCCCCCGCTTGAACTTATAAATTTAAAGCCATACGGGCAGCTTGTTCTTTATTTTGAAGTGATACTTGTATGCGGTGTGATATTAAGCATACCAAATTTGTTTTACCAGCTATGGAAGTTCATAGAACCGGGATTGCTTCCGGGTGAAAGAAGATATATTTCTTCAATTGTAATATTTTCATCAATTTGTTTTCTGGGAGGTATTTCATTCGCTTATTTTGTTATGCTGCCTACTGCGCTTAAGTTCTTTGCTGAATTCGGGACACAGGCAATCACAAATAACATAGCTGTTGATGAATACTTCAGTTTTGTTATATCTGTAATGCTTGCTGCGGGAATTGTATTTGAGCTTCCCATGATCTCGTTCTTTCTTTCAAAGATAGGAATATTGACCCCCAAGTTCATGCGCAGGTACAGAAAACACGCGATAATTATCATACTTATACTTGCCGGGATCTTGACACCAAGCCCGGATATTACCAGCCAGTTACTTCTTGGCATTCCTCTGGTCATTTTGTATGAGATCAGCATAATAATTTCAAAACTTTCACAGCCTAAATAATCTGAATAACGTTATAACTCAATAATGGATCTTGATCTTAAAAAAATAGCTCAGCCTGTAGAAAATGAACTTGATGAATTCAGGATCCACTTCCGCGAGGCAATACGCTCGAAAGTAGCGTTAGTTGATCTTGTAAGCAAATATATCCTCAGGCAAAAAGGGAAAAAGATCAGGCCAATACTTGTTCTGCTTTCCGCAAAGCTTTGCGGTGATATTACCCAAAGAAGTTATACAGCCGCGACACTTGTTGAAATGCTTCATACTGCTACGCTGATCCACGATGATGTAGTGGATGACGCCAAGACACGCCGCGGACTTGCTTCGATAAACGCTGTGTGGAAAAACAAGATAGCTGTGCTGATGGGTGATTTTATGCTCTCACGCGGTCTATTGCTTGCGCTTGAAAACGATGAGTGCGGTTTTCTTAAAATCACTTCACGCGCTGTTAAACGCATGAGCGAAGGCGAATTGCTTCAGATCCAGAAGAACCGCAAATTTGACGTTAACGAAGAAACGTATTTCAGGATAATTTCCGATAAAACCGCTTCGCTGATAAACGCATGCTGTGAGCTTGGCGCCGCCAGTACTTCAAAGGATTCAAATGAAGTGAAGCTGATGGGCGAGTTTGGCGAGAACCTTGGAATTGCATTCCAGCTTCGCGATGATCTGCTTGATTACATAGGCAAGAAAAAAATTATGGGTAAATCTGCCGGCAGTGACCTGAAGGAAAAGAAATTCACACTTCCGTTAATTCACTCACTTAACAATGCCACAAAAAAAGAAGCCAAAGATATTGTCGGCCTTGTAAAGAACGGCTCATACAGCAAAAGCAGAAGTATAGTTATGGATTTTATAAAAGAGCATAACGGAATTGAATATACAATAGATAAAACCACAGAATACTGCGCGAATGCAAAAAATAATCTGCAGTCATTTAAACCCTCTGAAACAAAAGACACTATGATAAAATTCGTTGATTTTATCAGTGAAAGAGTAAACTAGCCGCTTAATAGAAATACAAAATGCCGCAAAAAATAACAGCTATAGTAGGTAGACCCAATGTAGGGAAATCATCCCTTTTTAACCGCCTTACAGGTAAAAAAAATGCCATAGTGCACGACCTGCCCGGAGTAACACGTGACAGAAATTACGGCGAAGTTGAATGGAACGGGAAAAAATTCTTCCTCATAGATACAGGCGGTTACGTACCCAACAGTAAAGATAAGTTTGAAGCGGCAATCAGAGAGCAGGTTAAGATATCAATTGATGAAGCCGATATTATACTGTTCATAGTTGACGCGAAATCAGGAATTTCGCCGCTTGATCTTGAAATTGCGAAGCTTCTAAGGCGTGAAGTGAATAAAGCCGAAAACCTGCATAAAAAAGTGATACTTGCCATCAATAAAGTTGATAGCGCAAAAGATGAGATCAGCAAAACTGATTTCTACAGGCTTGGTCTTGGCGAACCCGTTGAAGTTTCGGCAATTGTAGGCAGAAAAACCGGTGACCTGCTGGATATTATCACTGAAAATATCTCAATTGAGAGTAACGAAGATGAAAATGATACTATTAAATTCTCAATCATAGGCAGACCCAATGTGGGCAAATCATCACTATCAAATGCGCTTACACAATCAAACCGCAACATTGTTACAGATATCCCCGGTACCACCAGGGATTCAATTGATACCATCATAAAATATCATGGGCAGGATATTACATTAATTGATACTGCCGGATTAAGAAAAAAATCCAGAATAAAGCGCGCCGAAAGTCTCGAATACTTTTCCGCACTCCGGACCCACAGAAGCATTGAACGGTGTGATGTTGCGATAATTGTAATTGACGCGACAACAATTATCAGCAAGCTTTCAAAGTATGCAGATCCATCAATGGCAATCTTTAAACTGAGTAAAGAAGATGTTGAAATCATAATTAAAGCAGGTGAGCTGAAAAAAGGTATTCTGATAGTAATTAATAAGTGGGATCTTATAGAAAAAGAAACACAAACCGCCAAAATTTTTGAAGAAAAAGTTAAAGAACATTTAACCACGTATGATTACCTGCCATTCATTTTTACTTCAGCAATTACCAAACAAAGGGTATCAAAAATTATTGAATCAGCGCTGGTGGTTTACAACGAAAGAGCACGAGAGATTAAAACAAGTGTACTAAACGATAAACTCCTTCCGTACATAAAGCAAACACCACCGCGCTCAAAAACACATAAAGAGCTGAAGATAAATTACATTACTCAGCTTAAACATTCACCGCCGGTAATCGGATTTTTCTGTAACCTGCCAAGCGAAATAGAAGTCAATTACAAACGTTTTTTAGAGCATAAAATAAGAGATGAGTTTGGATTTACAGGTGTACCCTTAACGCTGGTATTTAAACCCAAGAATAAAGAGCGTGAGGTGTAATATTAACCCAAAGCTTTAATTTGATTCCGCATATCAATAACTCTTTTGTGTTCTTTTCCGAATAATGCAGTATATATATCAAGCGATTTACCAAATAATTCAGCTGCCTTTGTCTTTTCATTCTTCTTTAAATATAACTCGCCAAGAGAAAAGAGTGAATCAGCATAATTAAAATGCTGCTGGCCAACTGTATTCAGGAAGATCTCAGCTGCTATTGAGTTCATTTGAAACGATTTATCATAGTTACCAATGCACTGATATATTTGAGCTAAATTGGATAAAGAAACGGCCGTTGAAGGATGGTTTTCACCCAGCAATTTACAGCGAAGTTCATAAGCAGGTTTATTGTTTTCCAGTGCAAGTTCATAATCTTTCTTCATTAGATAAGCATACGCAAGATTGTGCAAAGAGGATGCGTATCTGGGATGTTCTCTTCCTACCGCGTTATGAACAATTTCTTTGGATTTAATATAGAGTTCAACAGCTTCTTCATACTTTTTAAGCGAAAGGTATCCTGAAGCAAGATTATTAAGTGCATCGGCATAATGAACATGACTTTCACCAAGTGTATTTTTATAAATATCCGCGGCTTTCTTGTGAAGTTCCACAGCTTTGTCATATTCACCCGTATTATTGTATATGACAGCAAGATTATCTATTGCATCTGCGAAATGGGGATGGTTTTCTCCAAGTATTTTCCGCCGGAGGTCAATTACTTTTTCATAGATTTCTTTTGATCTTCTCATCTCACCTCTGTAATAATAAATTGTCGCAAGATTATTAAGCAAAGAGGCATATCTTGGGTCATTATCATTCAGGATCTTTTCCAGATCATTCATGTTACTTTCCAGCAGGTCCAGCGCTTGTTTATATTCTCCCAAATTGTAAAGAACCGAGCTGTAATATATTATCAAAGTCGCAAATTCCCCGGGATCCCCGCTAACTTTGCTTAAATTCAACAGATCTTCATATACAGGTTTAAGAGTTTTCCATCTGGCCGCTTCATTAAATGCCGGGGTCAAATTATAAAACCATGCAACAAGTTCGTTAAATTTCATAAATTGTTTTGCATGGAAAAATGCTTCATTTAAAAAAGCACAGTGTTCATCGCTAATTTCTTTGCTAAGTAGTGGGATTTTCTTATTGAAATTTTCGAACAAAATACTGTTAACAGATTTCCTGATCTCACTGTCTATAAGATTCAGTAAACCCTGCCTGATAAGATCGTGCAGCCTGTATGTATTTGTTACACTATCAAATTCAATAAACGAAAACCGGCTAAGCACATTCATTGCAGTTAAAGGGTAGCCTGTTTTAAATTCTTTAATTAAAATTCTGAATGTTTCAGAATCCCAATATCTTGTAACGGAAAGCACTCTCAATGTTTCTATTTCACTCACATTAAGATACTTTAGAAATCTTGCCAGAACCTCCTGCTGATTTCCCGCAAAATCTTTTATATCCGGTTCTTTATTATGAATTTCCTTTATCTGAAAAAAAGTATCAATTGAAAGATCAAGATAATAAGGTACTCCTTTGCTTGAGCTAATTATGATATTTTGAATTTTTTTATCTTTAATACCGCACGAATTAAGAAAAGCAGCAGAATCGCGTTCAGAAAAACCCGCCAGCTGAAACTGCTCTATAAAATTATCCCAATCAGGATCAAGCTCGTTCCAACGTAGTTTTTCCCTGCCGAAAATTAACCACACTGAACCGGGCAGCTGAGCAATAAGCTCCCTGAGCCATGCATCCCGTTCAAAAAAGGCACCCTCTGATCTTCTGTTTTCCCAAAGAGCTTCGAAAGTATCTGCAAAAAAAAACGCCTTAAGTGATTTCCTGACAAGAAAATCTTTTAAATCGAAAGAAAAATACATAGGAAGTTTTTCCAGTATTTCTTTAGGACTTAAAGACGGCAGATTAAAAAGTTCTCTCTGTCCCCTTTTTATCCACCAATTCTTAAGCTGTTTATGTCCCTTGAATGCAGACTTAGCAAGTGAAGGAAGCAATCCAACCAAAGGAATACCGCTTGCTGAAGATAATAGAGATGATAGAAGACTTCCTTCATCAAGAAACGGAATATTTTCTTTAGTAAGCTTTAACTGGGGATGAGTTTTCTGCCAATATACAGTGTAAGCAATATCAAACGCGGTAAAATCAATTTTATACTTATCTTTTAAATTTTTGCGTAAATGATATAATGCGGTTTCAGGTTCACGGAAGGGTGAAAGCTCGAAATCAATTTGTGACCATACTACATTTTTAAATCTATTATCAAGTATTCTGCCAAGCTCTTTTCGAAGCGCCGACTTTCCGATTCCTCCAACACCATAATAAGAAAAAACTGAATATTCCTTTTTCGAGCCTGAACTTACTATTTTACTGAAATTTTCTATATGCTCAATTCTATCGGTAAACTCACGTGCGGGCGAGATTAATGCAGAATTAATGCTATATCTTGGCTTAATAGGCACTAGTTAATAATTATTTCTGAATCAAGTTCATCATCATTATCAGCCCCGGCTCTTGTGGGGAATTCCTGTGAAAGCACCTCTCCCATTTCAGCAATTAATGCCAATACTCCCGCTGAATAATTCTTATTCCGGAATTCTTCCTTCAATTTTTCTTCCATTTTGTTCCATGTTTCATCGGGAATCTTCGCATAGATCCCCTCATCAGCAATAATATCAAAATAATGTTCTTCAAATATCAAAAATATCAGCACGCCTGTGCGTTCTTTGGTTTTGTATACTTCAAGCCTCTCGAAATCCTTCATGGCAAGCTCATGGTCTGAATACAGTTTCTCGAGCAGTGATTTTTTATTCCTGAAACTGAGCACAATTTCGCCGACGGTATTCCTTTCAACAGCATCCGCCGCTGATTGAATATCCTTCAGCTCATCTTCAGAAAAATAGTTATTTATCCACTGCTTATTACTCATGCTTAAAAATTTTAAAATTATGAGATTGTTGAGCCACGCTTCGTGTGGCGAAACCTTACTCCGTAGGAGGAAGGCTCATTGTTAATTATACTTACCATGACCCGCTTGATCCTCCGCCGCCAAATGAGCCGCCTCCGCCTGAAAATCCGCCTCCGCTGCCTGATGACCAGCCGCTTCCGCTGCCACCACCGCCTGTAAACCACCAGTTATTCCTGCCTGATTTGCCTTTGTTCCATCCGAATATCTTTGAAATAATTGGCATAACAAATACGAAGAAGAAAATGAAAACGAATATTATAATAGGAAACGGTACACAGCAAATACCGGCGCCGGAGCCTTCATCATCTGAATCTTTATCAGCGGTATACTCACCTTTTGTTGCCTGAATGATCGCATCAACACCGGCATTTATGCCCTCAAAAAAATTCCCTTTTTTGAATTGCGGAGTGATTTCCTTGCGGATTATCTGGCTTGAAAGTGCATCTGTTAACGCGCCTTCCAGACCGTAACCAACTTCAATCCTCAGTTTCCTGTCATCTTTGGCAATATATAACAGAACACCGTTATTTTTGTCTTTCTGCCCAATTCCGTTCTGCTCAGCCAGCTCATATGAGCGGTCTTCAACTGAATTGCCGTCGAGTGATGGTTCCATCCACACCACAAGCTGATTTGAGGTTTCCTTTTCGAACGCTGCAAGCTTTGATTCCAGTGTTTTTAATTGTGAAGATGTTAGGGTTCCGGTTTTATCTGTAACATAGGTCTTAACCTGGTCTTGTGATGCAATTGATTTTGATCTCTGCGCGGATACACCCTGCGCAAATAACAGCATTATCAAAAGTAAACAATAATATTTAGCCAGTTTCAGATTCATCGCTCCAAATTTATCAGTATTAGCTAAATATTAAAACATAATAAAAAAGCCCCGAAAATATTTAGGGGCTATGATTATAACTACAAAATCGTATCACTTAACCAGCAGCATTTTTTTAGTTAGCCTGAAATCCCCTGCTTCAATGGTATAAAAATACAATCCGGTTGCGTATTTCGAAGCATCAAAAGTAACTGTATATACACCGGCCTGTTTAAACCCATCAACCAGAACTGACACTTCATTCCCCAATATATCATAAATTCTCAGCTTAACCATCTCTGCTTTTGGGAGCATAAATTGTATATTAGTGGCAGGATTGAATGGATTTGGGTAGTTTTGCTGCAGTTCATATTCAACGGGAATCTCCCCGCCTTCGTTATTTATGCCGATAATTCCCAGGTTTTCAACCGCAGTAATGAACATATTTACTGCAACATTCATATAAACATCCGTAATTCCGGATGGCCATTTTATTATGATTGTATCAATCACCGTAGCGTTACCAAGACCCAGCTCCACATTCAGGCTGTTTTGCGCGTTGTAACCGGTTTGTCCGGAAATTTCACAGGTCTGTTTTACACGAACTCCGTTTATGACTGCTGAGGCTATTACTCTTGTGCCGATTGCGGAGCGGTTGGAGATCACTCCTTTGCAATAAATATTTATCCAGTTGTTTGGCGTTCCGTTATTTCTGAAAAGGAAGTTATTCTGCTGAACGGGCTGATTGCCGTTAGCAACATAGAGATCAATATCTCCATCCAGGTCATAATCTCCCCATGTTGCCCCGTTCGATCTTCCACCGCTGTTAACTATATCGCCTGTTGTTATCTTTGTAAATGTGCCGTTTCCGTTATTGTTGTAGAGGAATTCATTCTGGTCATTATCATTTGAGACAAAAAGATCAAGGTCACCGTCATTATCATAATCGCCCCAGGCAGAACCAACTGAAGCACCGCCATCATTTACTATTTGACCCGTTGTTATTTTTGTGAATACTCCGCCTCCTTCATTTCTGTAGAGGAAATTATTTTCGGTGAAATAATTCGTTACGAACAGGTCCAGGTCACCATCGTTATCATAATCACCCCAGCTTGCCCCTGTTGAATTAGCTCCGTCATTAACTATATTACCTGTAGTGATTTTTGTGAATGTACCATCCCCGTTATTTTTATAAAGAAAGTTATTCTCTCCCGTTGTAAAATTGGCATTGGCTACAAATACATCAGGGAAACCGTCATTATCATAATCTCCCCATGCACAATTGAGAGAATTACCACCGTCATTTACAATTGCCCCGGCAGTAATTTTAGTAAATGAGCCATCGCCATTACCTTTATATAAAAAATTATTCCTGTTATAATTTGCTGTATAGATATCAAGCTTGCCGTCTTTATCGTAATCAACGGAACTGCTTCCCCATGAATTGCCTATCTCATTCACAAAAATGCCGGTTGTAACTTTTGTAAATGTGCCATCACCATTATTGGTGTAGAAAAAGTTATTCTGGCTGGCTGATGAACCGCCGTTTACAACAAATACATCCGGGAAACCGTCATTGTTATAATCACCAATTGATGCGCCGTATGAAAAGCCGCCATCATTCACTAAAATGCCTGTGGTAATTTTAGTAAAACTTCCGCTGCCATCATTCCTGAATAAAATATTATTCTGGTTAGTTATATTGGCGGCGAACATATCAAGCAGGCCGTCGTTATTGTAATCAAACCAATAAACACCCTCCGTATAGGCTGCATCATTAACTATAGCACCGGTGGTAACTTTAGTGAACGTTACCTGTGCATTTACTTCACAAATAAAAGAAATAAATGCGATTAGCAATAAAATATTTTTCATATTTCTGAAAGCAATAATTTATAAAATACATTTTTTTAATGTAGTTATAGAGAGGGCGGCATTGTTTGAGGCGATCAAATATAAACAAATACAACAATTAAGAAAAGAGTATTAAAGGTTAATACTCATCCATACTCTTTA
Organism: Ignavibacteria bacterium; assembly: GCA_013140565.1. Taxonomy (GTDB): domain Bacteria; phylum Bacteroidota; class Ignavibacteria; order Tepidaquicellales; family OLB5; genus OLB5. The sequence continues at coordinate 12,772 of JABFSP010000360.1, read as the reverse complement.
TTTCAAGCTGCTCCGGTTTATATTTGTAAATGGAATTTACAAACAGTACTGCTATCTTAAGGTTATTAATCAGGGGGATATTGTAATCAATTGCTTTACGGCGCATTATGTAACCATCACGCATTGATTTATGCTCATGCTTCATTGACTGTGTATTTATTACCAGGTCAAATTTCTTCTTTTCGAGCATTGAAAGTATATTCGGGTTCTTCTTCTCGTTAATCTTGTATACCAACTTCGATTTTACCTTATGCTCTTTCAGCAAAGCATGAGTATTTGTAGTTGCATAAATTGTAAAACCCATTTCATTCAGTTTTCTTGCACTGTCTAAGAACTCAATTTTATCTTCAAGGTCACCCAGCGTAAGTAATATATTTTGCTTAGGCAGCCTGAAACCTGTTGATAGCAGTGACTTCAGGAAAGCCTCTTCCATTGATTCACCAAAACAGGCAACTTCGCCTGTTGAGGACATTTCGACCCCTAAGATAGGGTCAGCGCCGCTTAAGCGGCTGAAGGAAAATTGAGGAGCTTTTACTACTATATGATCAAGATCAAGCGTTTTATAATCACCCTTAATATCATGCCCTAAAATTGATTTCACGGCAAAATCAATAAAATTGTAATTTGTAGCCTTTGAAATAAAGGGGAAAGAACGGCTTGCTCTTAAGTTACATTCAATAACCTTAACTTTATTTTCTTTTGCAAGATACTGTATGTTGAAAGGTCCTGTTATCTTTAATTCTTTTACAATTGCTTTGGTGATTCTCTTTACCTGGTGAACAGTTTCAAAGTATAACTTCTGCGGGGGAATCGCAAGCGTCGCATCACCTGAATGTACACCGGCATTTTCAACATGCTCACTGATTGCGTAAATAATCAGCTCGCCATTTTGCCCCACGCCATCAATTTCAATTTCCTTAGCGCCTTCTTCGAACTTGGATATGACCACTGGGTAATCTTTCGATATCTGCGCATGTTCCTTGATGTACTCTTCCAGTGACCTGTCATTATTACAGACCTTCATAGCCGTGCCTGAAAGCACATATGATGGCCTGATAAGCACAGGGTAACCTATCTGATTAGAGAACTTCTTCGCCTGTTTTAAGTCAGCAAGCTCCTGCCAAACGGGTTGGTCAATTTCAAGTCTGTCTAAAATTGATGAGAACTTATTCCTGTCTTCACATTTATCAATTGAGTGCGGTGAAGTGCCGAGAATCCACGCGCTATTTTCATGGAGCTTTAATGCAAGGTTGTTGGGTATCTGCCCGCCCATTGAAATAATTATTCCTAATGGCTTTTCAAATTCATATATATCCAGTACGCGCTCAAGGCTTAACTCTTCAAAATATAATTTATCGCAAATATCATAATCAGTGCTTACGGTCTCAGGGTTATAATTTACCATTATGACCTTATATCCAAGTTTACGGAGGATCTTAGCAGTAGTAACACAGCACCAGTCAAACTCAACTGAGGAGCCTATTTTATATGGACCCGAGCCGAGTATCATGATCTTTTTTTTATCAGTCTCTTTGGTTTCTTCTATATCATGCGTATCACCGTGATATGTTGAGTACAGATAATTGGTCTCCGCGGGATACTCCGCAGCCAGTGTATCTATCTGCTTGAATACAGGCATTACACCAAGTGATTTCCTGATAATTCTTATTTCGTCTTCATCAGTCCCGACAAGCAGCCCAATTTGTTTATCAGAATACCCAAGTTTTTTTGCCTCAAGCAGAAAATCTGCGGTTATTTCTTCTTTGGTTGTTGCAAATTTTCTGAAGTTATCAATGTTTCTTATCTGGTAAAGAAACCACTTATCAATTTTAGACATGTTGTGAACTTCTTCAACGGAATATCCGTCCCTTAAAGCGCGTGATATTGCAAATAGTCTTCGTGGAGTTGGAGTAATGATATCTTCTTTAATTGTCTGGGTCTTGGATTTATTCAGTACCAGCCCGAATTTACCTACCTGCAGCATTCTGATTGCTTTTTGCAGCACCTCAGGGAAGCTTCTGCCGATAGCCATTACCTCACCAACGGATTTCATCTTGCTGCCAATCTCTTCTTCAACCCTGGGGAATTTAGCAAGGTCCCATCTTGGGATTTTGAGAGCGACGTAATCAAGAGCCGGCTCAAAACATGAATATGTTTTTTTTGTGATGGAGTTTTCAAGTTCTGTAAGCTTGTATCCTAGGGAAAGTTTGGCTGCAATATATGCCAGCGGGTATCCTGTTACTTTTGATGCAAGTGCCGATGAACGTGAAAGCCTTGCGTTAACTTCAATAACGCGGTAATCAAATTCACCTGTATCTGAAACAGATCTTGGATTAAGCGCAAATTGAATGTTGCACTCACCCATTATTTTAAAATGCCTTATTGTTTTAATTGATATATCCCGCAGCTGGTGATACTCAGCGTTTGAAAGGGTCTGTGACGGCGCTATTACAATACTTTCACCAGTATGCACACCTAAAGGATCAAAGTTTTCCATGTTACATACGGTAATGCAGTTATCCGCAGAGTCACGCACTACTTCATATTCAATTTCTTTCCACCCGCGCAGGTCTTCTTCTATCAATACCTGCGGCGAATATGAAAATGCTTCCTGAAGCGCTTTTGTAATTTCCTTTTCATTGTTGGCAAAACCTGAACCTAAGCCGCCTAAGGTGAATCCCGCCCTTAATATTACAGGGTAGCCAACTTCTTTGGCAGCCTTCAAGCCTTCTTTAACGCTGCGCACAGCTCTGCTGATAGGTGTACGTACTTTGATCTTGTTAAGCTCCTTAACAAAAAGCTCTCTGTCCTCGGTCTTGTTAATTGAATCAACCTGAGTCCCTAAAACCTGCACATTATATTTTTTTAGTATGCCAAGTTTGTTGAGCTCAAGTCCGCAGTTAAGCGCAGTTTGCCCCCCAAAGCCTAACAGAACACCTTCAGGTTTTTCTTTCTTTATTATCTGTTCAACAAAGTAAGGATTTACGGGTAAAAGGTAGACTTTATCAGCAAGGTCAATATCTGTCTGCACAGTGGCGATGTTAGGATTTACAAGAATAACCTTCTTGCCTTCTTCTTTAAGCGCTTTAATTGCCTGTGAGCCTGAATAATCAAACTCACCGGCTTCGCCTATTTTAAGCGCACCTGAACCAAGAAGTAATATTTTATTTATTTCTGTCAATATTTTTTTCTGAAGAACAAGGGATTGCAGTCCCTTGTTCATAATTTTTACAACATCTCAATAAATTTGTCAAACAGCCAGCCTGTGTCATTTGGACCCGGGGATGATTCAGGGTGGAACTGCACTGCAAAGAACGGTTTTGAATTATGCTTAACGCCTTCGTTGGTGCCATCGTTGTTGTTTATGAACCACTCTGACCAATCCTGCGGCAATGTTTTCGTATCAACAGCATAACCATGATTTTGGGAGGTAATGTAACAATGTCCCCCAACTTCAATGCATGGCTGATTTTGTGAACGGTGCCCGAATTTAAGCTTGTATGTATCAGCTCCGGCTGAGAGTCCAAGTATCTGGCTGCCCAGGCAAATCCCGAAAATCGGTTTATTCAGGCTGAATGATCTTTTCAAATTATCAATAGTTGTTGTGCACATCTTAGGGTCGCCCGGACCGTTTGAAACGAATATTCCGTCAAACTCATATTCAGAGGTCATGGGGTCGTAACCAAGCGGCACGCGGATAACTTCAGCGCCGCGGTTTACAAAGTTACGTATTATGTTATTTTTAACTCCGCAATCAATAAGCAGTATTTTCTTTGGATTCTTGTTCTTTTTGGGTGAATAAATTACAGGCTCTTTAACTCCAACCATGCCGGCAATGTCTGTTTCGTTAGGGTCAATTATATCCAGGCTGTCAACATTTTCTCCGGGCTCGGTGGTAATTCTGCCAAGCATAACACCTGTTGTCCTGAGGGTTTTAGTCAGCTCGCGGGTATCAATTCCGTAAATTCCGGGGATATCATTTTCCTGCAGCCATGTGTGGAGCGAGCCTGCTGCATCAAAATGGCTGTACTCAAAGCTGTAATTGGAAATAATCATTCCCCTTACCTGGATTCTGCCTGATTCAAACCCATCCTGGATGGTTTTGGCAGTATCATCCCGCTCGAAGTGAGGGATTCCGTAGTTGCCAATTAAAGGGTATGTAAAAACAAGTATTTGCCCTGAATAAGAGGGGTCTGTTAGTGATTCCGGATATCCGGTCATTCCCGTAGTAAATACCACTTCCCCATCGGAATTGCCGTATTTTCCGAAACTATATCCCGCAAAGGTTTTACCGTTAGCTAAACGAAGATATACTTTCCTGTTTTGTTTCAATTTTTGTTAATTTACTAGCCGCGAGTTACTATTAGTGGCTATTAGGTTAGATACGAATATACCAGAAAAAAGTATATGAAAAAGTTTATAAATTTATCCCTAATTTATAAATAGGTATTATTGCAGAATATAAAAATATAGCACCCCTGTGTAATTTGAACGGAGTTATATTTTCAGAGGAAATATTTTTGTATTTTTGTGAATATGTGGCTGATAAAAAATTTTATTGTGATCCTTTATTCTCTTTTGGTAGCCATATTATCTATATTAATATACCCTTTCGATTACCGCAATAAACTGTCCAATCCCTTAATGAAAGTGTGGACAAACATTGTTCTTTTCATTTATGGCATAAAAGTTAACGTTACCGGGGCTGATAATATCGACCCTGCAAAAGGAAAGATATATATTTCAAACCACGCAAGCTATATGGATATCTTCGTTCAGCTTGCAAAGTTGCCCGATAACGTACGGATGATTTACAAGAAGGAAATTAACCGTGTGCCCGTTTTAGGATGGGCAATGTACTGCGCGGGATTTGTTGCCCTGAACCGTGATAAAGTGCGGGAAGCAATGAAGTCGCTTGATAAAGCATCTGAAAGAGTAAGACAAGGGTTATCAGTTGTAATATACCCGGAAGGCACAAGGACGCCTGACGGTAAAGTAGGCGAATTCAAAAAGGGGATGTTCTTTCTGGCAGATAAATCAAAGGCTGATATTATTCCCGTATCATTGCAGGGTACTTATGAGATAATGCCGCTGGGTTCCGTAAAGGTTAAGCCGGGAGTTGTAAATATGGTAATCGGTAAACCAATTCAGTATCGGAAAGATAAAGAGCTGCTGAATGAGATACGGGAAACAGTAATTAAGAATTTAAAGAATTGAAATATGCAGCTCAGATCTCACAAATGTCTGTGCTGCCAAAAACAAAAGATTATGTCAGTAACCATAAAAGATGTAGAAAAAATTGCGAAGCTTGCGAAGCTGAAATTCACCGAAGAAGAGAAAACAAAGCTTCAGGGTGAAATGAATGAGGTATTGGGGTATATTGATACTATAAACCAGATTCCCGGACTTGAAGACGTTAAGCCGCTTGAGAATATCAATGATACTGAAAATGTTTTCAGAGAGGATGTTTCTGAAGTTTGCTTAACAAAAGAAGAAGCATTAAAGAATGCGCCGGAGAAAACCGAAAACTTCTTTAAGGTACCTAAAGTTCTTGATAAGTAAGTGAAAAGTAAAAAAGCAAAAGGCAAAAAAGAATTAATTATAATAGGAGTCATTCCAGCAAGATATGGCTCAACCCGCCTGCCTGCAAAAGCCCTTGCTATGATACACGGAAAACCAATGATTCAGCATGTCTACGAGAGATGCCTTAAATCTAAGCTGCTGAGCGAAGTTCTGGTCGCAACTGATGATAAGCGAATTTTTGATGCTGTGATTAATTTTGGCGGTAATGCTGCAATGACCTCCAAATCACACAAAAGCGGCACAGATAGAATCGGCGAAGCTGTAAAGAACATTAATTGTGATATTGTGGTAAACATACAGGGCGATGAGCCGATGATAGCGCCGGGGAATGTTGATAAAGCGATTGCACCATTATTTAATGATAAAAGCATAAATGTTTCAACTTTATGTTTTAAGATTTCAGATAAGAAAGAAATTAATAACCCGAATGTTGTTAAAGTTGTAATGGATTCAAACAGCAATGCTTTATACTTTTCAAGGAGTGTAATTCCGTTTAACAGGGATAACACCAAAGCAAAATACTTCAAGCATATTGGTCTGTATGTTTACAGAAAAGATTATCTGATGAAACTCATAAAGTTGAAGCCATCGAGACTGGAGCTGACCGAAAAGCTTGAACAGCTGCGGATACTGGAATCAGGCGAAAAAATCAGGGTAATTAAAACGAATACAGATTCACATTCTGTAGATACACCAGCTGATTTGTGGAAAATCAGAAACATTATCACAGGAAAATAAATGTCGGATTGTGTTTTTTGCAAAATAGCATCAGGTAAATATACTTCGAGTAAAATCTACGAAGATGATTCAATTCTTGCATTTATGGATATTCAGCCTGTAAATAAGGGGCATTTACTTATTATCCCTAAAAAACATGTTGAGCTTATCACGGATCTCGATGATGAAACATCCGCAAAGATGATAAAACTTGCAAACAGTATAAATAAAGCACTAAGGAAGTCAGGCGTAAAGCTTGAAGGTGTTAATTATTTTCTAGCCGATGGCGAAGCAGCTGGCAGGAAGTTTTCCATACACATTTGCACCTGATTCCGCGATTCAAAGATGATGGATTCGGGTTCATTTTTCCCGAAGGATACAGAATTATACTTCCGGAAAGAGATGAATTGAATACAATAGCAAATAGTATTAAAGCAGCATTGTAATAAATCAGAAAAAACATATTTTGAATAATTTTTTAAATTATAATATAACTTGAAAAACGTAAAATACATTTTTTTAACAGGCGGGGTCGTTTCTTCATTGGGCAAAGGCATTGCAGCTTCATCACTTGGTTTGCTGCTTAAATCCAGAGGTTTAAGGGTTACCATACAGAAGTTTGACCCGTATATAAATGTTGACCCGGGCACAATGAGTCCGTACCAGCACGGCGAAGTATTTGTGACCGAAGACGGCGCCGAAAGTGACCTTGACCTTGGTCATTATGAGCGTTTTATGGATATGGATATGTCCAAAGCGAACAATACCACTACGGGACAGGTATATTACGAAGTAATTTCACGCGAAAGGCGCGGTGATTACCTTGGCGCGACTGTTCAGGTGGTGCCGCACATAACAGATGAGATAAAACGCCGCATGACAAAACTGGGTGATTCAAAGAAATTTGATGTAATTATTACCGAAATTGGCGGCACTGTAGGTGATATTGAATCACTGCCATTCCTTGAAGCAATGAGGCAGTTAATGCTAAAGGTTGGCAGGGAAAATTCGCTTTCCATACATTTAACCTATGTTCCCTTCATTGAAGCTGCCGGTGAAATTAAGACCAAACCAACTCAGCACAGCGTTAAAACGCTTCTTGAGATCGGTATTCAGCCGGATATACTTGTAATTCGCAGTCATAACAGCATATCAAGAGAAATAAAGGATAAGATCGCGTTATTCTGCAATGTACAGCCAAATTGTGTAGTATCGGCAAAAGATGTATCCACAATTTACCAGGTGCCATTAGAGCTTTTGCGAGAAGGACTGGATGAAATTGTTGTTGATAAACTGCATATAAAAAATGGCAAGACAAATATATCCAAATGGAAAAAACTGGTAAGCAGTATAAACAATCCAAAAAATACTGTAACGGTTGGAATATGCGGTAAGTATAACATGGTTCCCGATGCATACAAAAGCATACTAGAATCATTTGTACATGCCGGCGCCGAAAATGAAGTTAAAGTAAATATTAAATGGATATCCGCGCAGGATCTGGAAAAAGATAAAAACACAGCTAAATATTTGGCAGGTATAGATGGTTTGCTTGTACCATACGGATTTGGCGAGCGCGGCACTGAAGGAAAAATTCGCGCTATAAAATACGTACGCGAAAATAAGATCCCGTTCTTCGGTATTTGTTTCGGGATGCAGCTTGCCGTTGTTGAGTTCGCTCGCAACGTTTTGAAACTTAAAGATGCTAACAGCGCGGAAATTAAAGAAACCCGCAATAACGTAATTGACCTGATGGAAGAACAAAAAGGCATAACGGAAAAAGGCGGCACAATGAGACTTGGTTCATATGCATGTACTGTTAAACGCGGTACTAAGACTTTCGCAACTTACAAAGCGATAAATATTCACGAGCGGCACCGTCACAGGTATGAGTTCAACAACCGGTTCAGAAAGCAGTTTGAAGACGCCGGAATGATATTTTCGGGGATAAATCCGGATAAGGACCTGGTTGAAATAGTTGAAATACCTAATCACCCGTGGTTCATAGCGTGCCAGTTCCACCCTGAGCTGAAATCAAGGGCAACCAAGGCTCACCCGCTTTTCAGGGAGTTTGTTAATGCGTGCAAGAAAAGTAAACGATCGAAGAAGTGATTTATGACACGCGGCGGATAAACACCGGTGCCGCATGAAATTTATATAAACAAAAAGCCCGGCACAAGCCGAGCTTTTTTGATAAAATTTCAGTTAAAGCCTGAAAATTTCATCTCACATACGTCGGGTAAATACCCGACGGTACTAATAATTTTACATACTTGACTTCTTTACGTCCTGACCATCGCCTTCATATTTTGAAGGACATTTTGTCAGCACTTCCGTAGCGTGAAAACTTCCGTCTTTTATCTTGCCCTTTGCAACAACGCTTTCGGCCATCTTAAAATTATTCGGCTCTGCGCCATCTAATATTACTTTCATTTCTACATTACTTTCATCTTTCATATAGAAAATGAATTTATTGGTGGATACATCAAATTTAGCGTCTTTTTCTTTTACCCATGTGCCTTTAACCTGGGTTTTTTTGTGAGTCTCTGATGCATGCTGAAAATTAGCATATTCCACTTTTGTATCAACAAAAGCGAAGAAACCAACCACAATGAAAACTACAATTATGATGGCACCAATAATATAACGTTTGTTCATGATATTACTCCTTTTCGATATTTTTTAATTTCTTGTCAAGTGAAAGCATATAAAGGAATACACCCAGCCATAAAATAAGTGTTACTCCTAATACAACAAAATTCTGGTTCTGTGTTAAAAAATCCATCAGCGGCTCTCTTTCAGGTTCAGTTTAGCAATTCTAATTCTCAGGTTAAGCATCCATGCATACAGCCCGGTAAAACCTGCAAGCGAGCTAAGGAATACTATCAGCATGTTTGTATCCATTTTTACCTTACCGCTTGAATTTACAATTGGATCAGGATGTAGTGAATCTACTATCCTTGGGAAAATAAATACAAAGAACGGTACAGTGATACCCGCAAGTATTGAATAAACTGATGAGAGCTTAGCTCTCTGCTCTTCCGATTCAACTGCACTGCGAAGCGCAAAATATGCGCCATATACAAGTATCAAAACAAATATTGATGTCTGCCTCGGGTCCCAGTTCCAGAAAGCGCCCCACTCAAACTTAGCCCAGATTGCTCCGGTAACTGTGGCAAGCACTGCAAAGATCAAACCCAGCGCAGCAGATGCTGCAGCTTTATAATCATACAATATATCACGTTTGCGTATATATTGCGCGCCATAAACAAGAGCCATAACAAATGCAACCGTACTCACCCATGCTGTCGGTACATGGAAGTAAAGTATCCTTGCTCTTTCACCCATACTTCCAACTGCGGGAATGGGTGCAGCTATAGCAAAGCAAATTACAGCTGTAAGCCAGAGAAATAAACCGTATTTTAAAAATTTATCCATAAATTATTTTTCAGTATCATTGACCAAGATTTTCAACTGTGTCTTCATCATCAAGAAATTCAACTCCCCTGACACGTTTTACATCGCGCCTTTGCTCAACATTTTTCCTTATGTTATTCATAAGCTCACCCGGATTTGGTACAGCCTTAAGCAGAAAGTTCATCGATGTTTTATCAGATGTAGTTAAAGCAACATTGCCGAGTTTAAAGAGTCTCTGCCAGAACGGCTCATACATATCAACATCCCTTACCCTGTATAATTCCAGAGCCTCGGTTTTTTTTGAAAAAATACCTGTTGTGTAGAAGATCCTTTCGGTAGTTACTTTATACCTGTGATTCCTGACAACTATCCATTTAATAAGCATATATATCAATGGTATAACTACAAGAACTGCAGCAAAAGGGAAAAACAAAAGGCTTATTACTATGATCAAGATCGATACAATTCCCATGGAAATGAAAATTCCAAAGTTAAGTACCTGAGACTGAGAGCCTTCCCATACTATTTGTTCCTGTGTTTCACTCATAAATTAACGATTATTCAATGAATTTCACAAATTATTATGGTAAAAATAGCGATTAATCCTGTTATAAAAAATAATATTTGTCATACTTTTTTGTGACGAATGTCATAATAGAATGATTCTAAACAATACTATACTAATTCAATTGTAAAAGTGCTAATTATTTAAGAATTTACGCTAATGAAAATAGCATTTCTATCACCATTTTACCCGTTCAGAGGGGGAATTGCCCAATTCGGCGATTCGCTTTACCTTGCGCTTGCCACCAAAAACGAAGTAAAAGCGTTTTCATTCACCCGCCAGTATCCGGGTTTACTGTTTCCTGGCAAAACCCAGTTTGTAGCAGAAAATGATCTTGACCGTCATATTCCTGTAACCCGTGTGTTAGACAGCATTAACCCTTTTACATGGAATAAAACAGCAAAAGAGATAATAAAATTCAAACCCGACATTGTCTTGATAAGTTACTGGATGCCGTTCTTTGCTCCCGCTTTCGGCAAAGTCGCAGGATTACTGCAGAAAAGGGGTATCAAAATAATCGGATTAATGCATAATGTAATTGCTCATGAAAAAAGAGTTGGCGATGAAGCTCTGACAAAATATTTCTTCAACAGGTGTGATGGATTTGTATTATTGAATAAGTCTTCTGAAAAGGACCTGCTTGATTTAAAACCGGATGCTAAATATATAATCCACTCTCACCCGCTTTACGACCATTACGGAAGCAAAATTGATAGAGCCGAAGCGAGATCAAAACTTGGCATACAGGCTGAAAAGAAAGTAATTTTATTTTTTGGATTTATAAGGGATTATAAGGGTCTGGATTTATTGATAGAATCAATGAAAGATCTGACAGATGATTATTTACTGCTCATTGCAGGTGAGGTGTATGGTGATTTCAAAAAGTACGATGAACTGATAGATAAATCAGGAGTAAGAAATAAAATAAACCTTCAGGTGAAATATATCCCTGAAACTGAAATACGGGTATTCTTTTCAGCATCGGATGTTTGTGTACTCCCCTACCGCACGGCAACTCAGAGCGGTATTGCAGGAATTGCGTATCACTTTGATCTGCCTGTAATTGTCACAAATGTTGGCGGACTCGCAGAAATGGTAAATGAAAATAAAACCGGGTTGATAATAAATGAATTATCTCCTGAAAGGATTTCTGACAAGCTTAAAGAATATTTTGAAAACAATTTAAAAGGAAAATTTATTCCTTATATATATGAATACAAAAATGAGCATTCATGGCAAAAACTTGCTTTAAAGATAACAAACAATTACCCTTGAAGCTATAAATCATATTTTTTTTTGTCTCAAATCATTTTCTAATACCTGTTAAGATATTATTTTAGGTATAAATATCTTAATGAAAATCAATTTCAAAATATTGCAGTCTCTAACCATGCATATATTTCCTATTTGCCTTTACTTCATTTTAAACACTCATCTTTACCCACAGGAAAGTATACCAAAAGACCATAAATTTACACCACTTTTTAACAATAGTTTGGAATTTAAAATAGCAACTGATTCCTTTAAATCAAAAGCACTTACAGGTGACGCTCTGTTTCTGGCTTTGAAAGCAGGTTATCAAACTTACTCTCCTGAATACGATAAGAACTTCACAGGAAGCTGGATAATAGATTTTTCAGCCGGAGGTGTTTTTAACAATGCCTGGCACGCAGGTTTAAGCTTAAGATATTGGAATTCAAATATTGAAAATTACACCCCGGAAGGCACGGATACTTCATACAATAGAGAACTTAAAGGAATGGCTGTTCTCTTTTTTGGGCATTACAAATTTATTTTACAGGAAGAGTTGATTTTTCCATTTATAGGATTTGGTTTTGGAAATTATGAAATTAACACGAAAAGTCAAAAAAAACAATATTTATGTATTAGTATAAACACGGGAGTGGAAGTGAAAATTAATAAATTCATTGCTATGAATTTTGATATATGTTTTAACAGACTCTTAAACTTCATTGAAAACGGTAAAAGCTACAATAATTTTGAATTCAAGTTTGGTCCTGCCTGTTATTTATCTTATTAAATAATAACTTATAGAATTTGAAACTTCTATTTTTTTTAAAATTAACCGGAATGTTAGATATATTACCTGAAACTGAGATCCCGGTGTTCTTTTCAGTCGCAGATGTTTGCGTGCTTCCTTACCGTACTGCTACTCAAAGCGGCATTGTTGGAATAGCGTATCATTTTGACCTGCCGGTAATTGCAACAAATGTTGGCGGACTGGCAGAAATGGTAGAAGAAAATAGAACCGGATTGGTAATCAGCGAACCGAAAACTCATTTAATTTACAAAGAAATAAAAAAAAACTTTTCAGAAGAACTTAAGGATAAATTCGCTCCTCATATTACTGAATACAAATCACAGCATTCATGGCAATATCTTGCTGAAGATATAATTTCCTTTACAGAGCAAAATTAATAATTTTTAATAAAATAATTTTATTTTTTAAAATTGTTGCCTATATTATAT
>JABFSP010000427.1 GCA_013140565.1 Ignavibacteria bacterium | reverse complement strand
ATTTTACACCAATGAAAATATTTACAATCACTATTATAGTACTAATGACAACTTTGAGCGTTCTATCTCAGGATTTTTATTATGCTGTTGCCAAAGAACCCACTCCCGTGCTGAACTCACCTGATTTTGAAGCCGTGTTTGGCGGAAGTGACGGCAAAACCGTCAAGACTGATAACTCCGGGCTTATACGCGAAATGGAGTTCATTGCTCTACCCGGAACAGTGTTTGAATTGCTGGGTGAATTTGACCATGGCACATATAAGATATATAAAGTTGAGTGTAAGGAATATGAGTACGGCAGTGAATTATTTATTGATGGCCGCTTTGTTGAGCTCAAAAAAACCAAACCCGGTGAACGATTTGTTGCATTGCCTAAAAAAGAAGATATATACAAAGTACTGGATAAAGTTGTTGGCAACCGTTACTGCTGGGGCGGAAATTATAACGATGGAATAAAAAAACTAATTGAGCTTTACCAGCCGAAAGGTGATATTACCGATGGTGTTAAAAATGAGTGGATGTTAACAGGGTGTGACTGCTCGGGTCTAATGTATGAAGCAACTGGGGGATTCACGCCGCGCAATACAAGCAAGCTTGTTGATTACGGCTCACAGGTTGAAATTGAAGGCTTATCCGCCCAGGAAATCGCGGCCAAATGTAAGCCACTCGATATGATAGTATGGAACGGTCACGTAATTTATGTTTACGATGAGAAGTCCTCCATACAAAGCAGTCTTTCCAAAGGTGGAGTATTAAAATTTGACCTGATTGAAACACTTAGTGATTTGATGAGCTCACGGACTCCCGTGAATGATTATAACTCTTCAAAAGGTTCAAGATTTGTGATAAGAAGATGGTTCACGGAATAATTTCAAATGTCAAATCTCAAATGTCAAAACTTATATTAACCACACGCTTCTGACATTTTGAGAATGGAATTTGGAATTTGACATTTTTATATGTCATTTTTGCCACTATTTTAATTTTGTATGTCACTAACTTTTATGAATATACGCGATACATCACCTTTTTAGGCTATAAAATTTGGCATAAAAATTGTTAGTTATTTAATGCAAGATATTATTAAGCAACCATAAATATGAGGAAGATTTTAATAATTGATGACAATAAATACATGAAGATTGCCTTATCAATGCTTCTGGAAGAATCAGGTTTTCATCCGGTAACAGCTGATGATGGTAGAACAGCGCTGATCATTATCAAAACAGATAAGCCATCTCTTGTTTTTCTGGATAAAAAACTGCCTGATTATGATGGTATAAGTTTGTTAAAGGAAATTAAGAATTTTGATCCGCAGCTACCGGTAATTGTACTAACTGCTTATACAGAAAGATCTTACGAAGAACAAGCAATTACAAATGGCGCTTATGCATTTGTTACTAAGCCATTTAATAATGATCAACTTTTAGGCATTATAAATAAAGCACTTGCTACTGATACTACATTTGATGAATAACTAAACTTTCAGTTTTCTATTTTTTATATCTCTTATTACTTTTTTCAGAATTAATAAACTTACTAACAGAAGATGCAAAATTTCTTGTATCAATTGGCTTGGTAAGATATCCATCAAACCCTGCTTCATACGCTTTTACATCGTCTCCCTTCATTGCAGAAGCGGTTAATGCAACTATCTTAAGATCTCTTGTTTTTTCCAGGCTCTTTAATTTCCGTGTTAACATATATCCATCCATTCCCGGCATTCCAATGTCAAGCAATACAAGGTCAGGGATAGCTTCTTCCAGAATTGCTATTGCTTCATCTGCTGAAGTGGCCCGTATTACTTCAAAATTCTCACTCTCCAGGATATCACAAGCAAGCTTAAGGTTAATCAAATTGTCATCCACGACAAGTACACGTTTCATTTATGCAACCATCCCTTCGGTCTCCATTTCAGTCGGCAGAAAAACCGTAAATGTGCTGCCTTTACCGAATTCGCTTTCAACTTCCACTTTACCGTTCTGGAATTCAATTATTTTCTTTGTAAGAGCCAGCCCCAAACCGGTTCCCTGGTATTTTCTTGCAAGCCCTGAATCTATTTGCTGAAATTCATAAAATAACTTTGAAAGATCCTCTTTTCTGATCCCGATACCGGTATCAGTCACCCTTATGCTGAACTGGTTATCATCATAAAGCTGTCCGGTTATATTTATGTTTCCCCCATCATTTGTGAATTTAACTGAGTTGGACATTAAATTATATAGTATCTGTTTGAATTTCTGTTTATCGACCTTTACATACTTTAGATCCTTAGGAACATCGATATTGATCGAGATATTTTTATTTCTGGCCAGCGGCGAAACTACATTAGTAACTTCTTCTATAGATTTTTTAACCGAAAATCTTTCCGGGTACATTTCCATCTTGCCTGATTCCACCTTAGCCAGATCCAATACGTCATTAATGAGCTGAAGCAAATGTCTTCCGCTGTTATGAATATCATTTAAATATTCATTTTGCTTCGGAGCCAGCACCCCTGCTTTGCCGTCGATCATCAGCTCGGAAAATCCAATGATCCCGTTTAGAGGAGTGCGCAGCTCATGTGACATATTCGCAAGGAATTCGCTTTTCATCCTGTTAGCTTCCTGCAGGCTCTCTTCGAACTGTTTTCTTTCTGTAACATCACGCGCCGCTGCAAAAACACCCTGTAGTTGATCTTCCTTATCATAAAAAGTTGTTGCGTTATATGATACCACAGTTCTTTTCCCGTTCTTATGCTGTGCTATTAATTCATAGTTTGTAACTTTTCCGTTTTCAAGCACCTGTTTAATGCCCTGCTCGGCGTGCTCTTGATTGGTAAAGTAGCTTTTAAATGGTGTCCCTATCAGGTCCTCCCTGGTATAACCGGTAAGGCCTTCCATCTGTTGGTTTATATCTGTAATAATTCCAAGCGGGTCTGTAGTCATTAGGGCATCAATATTGGATTCAATAAGGGACCTCGTATAAAATTGCTGGTACCTGAGCTGCTGCTCAAGATTTTTCTGTTCTGTAATATCTCGGGCGCCGGCAAGAACACCTAGTGGAAGTCCCGACGCGTCAGTAAAAATACCCGCGTTAAAGCTTACGGTAATTCTCCTGCCCTGCCGTGTTTTTAGGATCAGCTCATACCCAAGCACCCTGCTTTCTTTAAGTGTTTTTTCTACACCTTCTCTTGCACGTTCAGGTTCTGTAAAATATTCTGAGAATTTTGAATTTATCAGATGTTTCCTTGAATAACCTGTAATACGTGTAGCTTCTTCATTTACGTCGGTAATAGTTCCGTCAGGAGCTACTGCAAAAAGTGCATCCGCGGAAGCTTCAATAAGTGAACGGTTGTAAGCCTGCTGTTCACCCAGCTGGAGCTGCAGTCTTGCCTGCTCTGAAATATCACGGGCAGAAGCAAAGATACCCTGAACTCTCTCATCTGCACCGCGGAATATTGAGGCATTAAAAGATACTGTCGCCTTACGCCCCGTCCTTGTCTTTAATACAAGCTCATAATTGGTAACAACGCCCTTAGCAAGTGTGCTTTTTACTCCAATTTCCGCACTGTCAGGATCGGTGAAATATTTCTTGAAGGGAGAGCCAATTAAGTCATCTCTTAAATAACCTGTCATTCTGCACATCTGCTCATTTATATCGGTAATAAAACCCTCAGGGTCTACTGTTATAAGCCCGTCAACTGATGATTCAATAAGACCGCGGAGGTATGTTTGCTGTTCACGAAGCTGTTCTTCCAGCCGTACACGGTCGGTAATATCACGGGCAGAAGCAAATATTCCTCTTACTTCACCGGAAGGATCTCTGAATATTGAAGCGTTAAATGAAACCTGAAGCTGCCTTCTTGTCCGAGCTATCAATGTTAAAGCGTATTCAGTTACAAAACCGTTTTCCAGGGTTAACTGGACCCCCTTGCGGGCATTTTCTGAATCGGTGAAATAATCTGCAAACGGCGTACCGATAAGTTCTGACCTTGAGTAACCGGTCATCTGGCACATTCTGTCATTCAGATCAGTAATGATGCCGTTCTGGTCAACAGTTATCAAACCGTCAACCGAAGATTCGATCAGACCCCTGTTATAAGCCTGCTGTTCACGAAGCTGCTGCTCAAGAGTTTTCTGTTCGGTTACATCACGCGCTGCTGCAAACACACCCTGAAGCTTTCCTTCCCTGTCATAAAATGTAGTTGCGTTATATGATACCACTGTTTCTTTTCCTTCTTTGCTTCTTACTGTCAGCTCATAGTTTGTTACTTTACCCTCTCTTAACACTTCCTGGATAGCTTTGTTAGCTTTATCAGGATCGGTGTAAAAATCCTTAAAAGCTGTACCAATAAGCTCTTCACGTGAATAGCCGGTAAGAAATTCTGTCTGCTGATTAATATCTGATATATTTCCCAATGAGTCAGTTGTCATCAAAGCGTCAATATTCGAATCAATAAGCGAGCGTGTATATATTTGTGAAGCCTGGAGCTTCTCTTCAAGAGTTTTTTGAGCTGTAACATCACGCGCAGAAGCAAAAATTCCCCTGACATCACCTGCCTTATCCTTAAATATAGCTGCATTGAATGAAACAGGTATTTGCCTGCCATCTGCTGAAAGAAGGGTTAACACGTAATTTGTCACAGAGCTTTCTTTAAAGGTCAGTCTCACACCTTCAGCCGCCCGTTCACTTTCAACAAAATACTGGGGGAACTGGGAGCCTATCAACTGGTTGCGCCTTCTGCCTACCATTCCGCACATTGTTTCATTTACATCTGTAATATTCATAGTTTCATCTACAGTAACAAGCCCGTCAACAGAAGCTTCAATAAGTCCCCTGTTATATGTTCTTTCATTGGCAAGCTGGTTCTGAAGCTGCGCCTGCTCTGTGATATCACGTGCGCTGGCGAAAATACCTTTTACATCTCCTGTTTCATCCTTAAATATAGCAGCATTAAAAGATACAAGCCTTTCAAATCCTGCTTTAGTTCTGAGTGTAAGCTCATAATTTGTTACAGCACCTTTATCCAGAGTTAATCTAACGCCTTCAGCTGCATATTTGGGATTTGTAAAGTAGTTCTCAAATGATGTGCCCATTAATTCTACCCGTTTGTAACCAGACATCCTGCACATAGTTTCGTTAACATCTGTAATTGTCAGCATAGCGTCAACAGTTATAAGGCCGTCAAGAGAAGCTTCAATTAGTCCGCGGTTATATGCTCTTTCTTCTGATAAGAGTGCTTGCAGTTTTGATTGTTCTGTAATATCACGCGCGCTCGCGAATATTCCTTTGATATCGCCCGCAGGATCGCGGAACACTGAAGCGTTAAATGATACTTTTAACTTTTTTCCGTCTCGTGTGGCAAGTGTTAATACATAATCTGTAACTATACCTTTTACAAATGTTTCCTTTACGCCGGAGTCGGCCCTTTCGGAATCTTCAAAATAATCTGAAAATGGTGTGCCGATTAGTTCTTCTCTTGTATATCCTGTCATCTGGCACATCCTTGCATTCACGTCACTAATAAGGCTTGTGGAATCAACAGTTATAAGTCCGTCAACTGATGCTTCAATAAGTCCGCGGTTATATGCATGTGACTCCCGCAGCTGTTCTTCCAGCTTTTTCTGATCAGTTATATCACGCGCTGCTGCTATTACCCCTTTTAGCTTTCCGTTGGCATCTACAAAAGTCGAAGCATTATAAGAGACAAGTGTCATGCGTCCGTCTTTTGATAGGGCAGTAAGTTCATAATTTGTTACCCTGCCCTGTATTAAAACACGCTTAATTCCTTCTTCGGCGCGTTTAGGATTTGAGAAATATTCTTTAAAGGGCGTGCCAATCAATTCACTTCGTGTAAATCCTGTAAGAAGTTCCATCTGCCTGTTGGCGTCACTGATGATTCCAAGCGCATCTGTGAGCATGAGAGCATCACTGTTGGATTCAATAAGGGACCTTGTATAAGTTTGTGTCGCTTTTATTTCATCCGAAAGGCGGATATCATCTGATATATCTTTTGAAATTAATAAAAAACCGATAGGGTTATCATCAGAATCTTTTCTTACATTCACAACCACCCGTGCAGTAAAAATCTCTTTGTTTTTGCGTATTCTTTGTATTGTGCCTTCCCACTTCCCGTTCTTAATAGCATCTTTTAAGATCACGGATGGCTTTCCCATTTCTATATCTTCGGGCACATAAAGTATTTCCGAGTTTTTCTTGCCAATTATTTCTTCCGGCTCATATCCATATAAACGCCTTGCCCCTTCATTCCAAAGCAGTACTTTTCCACTAAGATCCATTCCAATAATAGAATATTCAGTCGAGGATTCAAGAATATTACCAATGAAATCCAAAGCTCCTTTTGCTGTACTTAACAGTGAGCTATCAAACAACTTTGTTCTCATAAACTTTTCTAATAATTATCAAAAATTATAGCTGGTTTGTTCTTTAGAGAATATCAGTTAGCCTGAATATACAAACGATATTTTTCCAATTAGGTATACAACAATAC
>JABFSP010000227.1 GCA_013140565.1 Ignavibacteria bacterium | reverse complement strand
ATATTATATTGGAGGTAATAAATGTTTAAAATAATCTTTCTTATAGTATCACTTTCATTAACTACACAACAGGTATTTTCGCAATCGCCAAGCTGGCATACATTGCCAGGGGCTCCCAATACAGATACAATGGCGCCATTGAGATTTGATGATATTTATTTTATTAACTCATTTACAGGCTGGGTTATAAAAGGTGACCGCTATTATGTAACCAACGATACCGGGGCAGTTTACAGGACTACAAATGGCGGAACAAACTGGCAAATGGTAAATAATCAAATCGTAAATTACCTAAGAAGCACAGGTTTCTTTAATGAAAATATAGGTATCATAGGAGCTATCGGAGACTCACTGCATACTTTATATAGAACAACTGACGGTGGTTTCACATGGGCTGATATTATGCCGAACATTCAGGGAATAGCCCCCAAGGGTATTTGCGGAATATCAATTGTAAATTCAAGCACTGCATATGCCTGCGGCAGGTATTACTGCCCTGCAAACGTAATTAAAACTACCAACGCCGGGTTAAACTGGATATCAATTCCTGTTGATACATCAATGGTACGCTCTTTAGTAGATTGTCATTTCTGGTCAGATGATTCAGGGTTTGTTGTCGGCGGGTATGCTCCTAATAATTTATACGGTACAGGAAAATCGGTAATTCTATTCACATCAAACGGCGGCACAAGCTGGGTAAGAGTATATCAATCCGCAAGAGTAAACGAATGGTGCTGGAAAATCCAGTTCGTTAACAGGCTACTGGGCTTTACAAGCATAGAACGGTTTGGCACGCCGACATTTATCCTAAAAACTACAAACGGCGGAATGAACTGGATTGAAATATCATTACCCGGTAACATAACAAATCTTGAAGGGATTGGGTTTGTAAATGAGCAAACAGGCTGGGTAGGCGGATGGGGTTATACTTACTACGAACCCAGCTACAAAACAACCAATGGCGGAGCCAACTGGAGCCTGGCAGGATGGGGAATTAACATGAACAGAATTCGTTTTATCAGTGATACACTTGCATACGCTGTAGGGACAACGGTTTATAAATATACTCGAGAACCTATTGGCATTCACCAAATATCAACAGAGATTCCGAAAGAATTTATTTTGCACCAGAATTATCCTAACCCGTTTAACCCTGTTACAAAAATTGAATTCGAAGTACAAAAAAGCTCATTTGTTACAATTAAGGTCTATGATGTATTGGGGAAAGAAATTACAACTGTTGCAAATGAAAATCTAACCGCCGGAATATACAGCGTAATCTGGGATGCGTATAACTTTCCAAGCGGGATTTATTTTTATAAGATTATTGCAAGTGAATTTACTGAATCTAAAAAAATGATATTAATTAAATAAGATGTTTGTGTTTTACCGCGCAGCTACTCAAATCGGAATTGTTGGAATATCGTATCACTTCGATCTGCCGGTAATTGTCACAAACGTTGGCGGACTTGCAGAAATGGTTGAAGAAAATAAAACGGGTTTAATAATTAATGAACCACGTTCAGAGCTAATTACTGATGCGTTAAATAAATATTTTACTGAAAACCTTAATGAAAAATTCAGACCCAATATAACCGAATATAAATCAATACACTCGTGGAGTAAACTGGCTGATGAGATCAAAAATTTCATTTTAATGCTTAAAGGCATTTCTTAATATTTATCAACGGTAAAGTATGTTAATCTAATCGAAATTGTTTTTCTCTTTTTATGTAAATTAAGTTATTTCTTGCTAGTAAGTTCCATTTTTTTTAAAAAAAGCAAATAAATATAAAAATCATGAAAACACCTCCTGCAAGTCATTGACAGATGATAAATTATGTATTAACTTTGTAGTATAGTATTACGCAGTTTAAAAGAAATAATTAATTAATCTTAAATATTAATTTATAAATAAACTTATACAACCTTAAATGAAAACGTATAAAAAGTTATACCTTGAACTTTTTTTGATCTATATAAAATTCAATCCTTACAATAATAATCTAAAATACAATTTCATAAATTGCTTTTATGTATTTGCAATTTCAGCTAATCTGAATATTCTCATTTGCCGTAATTTTTATCAACCCACAGTATATTTTCGGATAACTGTCTTATTAAAATTACTTTCGGAAATACCCTTTGCACAAACTACAAAGAATAAAATAATCACAAAACATACTGGCTTTAATCAAAGCGGAAGTCATATTGATTTTTTGAATCACCTTAATCACTTAATCTATTTTTTAACTAAACTTTAAATAATTATGAAAAGGACGATCGTTTTATTTCTGTTACTCTTGCCTATTCTTTCATTCGCACAGGATAGGTATGTTCAAAGTTTACACCGATACATTACAATTGAAGCTTATCAATTTTTAAAAAATTCGGGCTATAACATACCTGTTATGGAAAGTCATCTCGGAGGTATGGAAGACAATAGTACAAATCCCTGGCAAATAGGCCAGATCACTACAGGTGCTTTTAGAGAAGATGAGGAAGATGTTGTGTTTCGGCATGGCTGGCCGCTTCAAACAAATAACCATTTTTGGGATGCTGATGACCGGACTAATGGTGACTTTTCATTGACACATTTAAATGGTGTTGGCGACTTTAAAAATGCCTATAACAAGGCTTACCTGTATAAAAATGGCAATTGGTATGATAAAGATAACAACCCTTCCTGGATAATATACAGCGCTAATAACAGTTTCTATTATTTTATGTACCATGGTAGTCTAGCCCAATTCTACAGGGATGGTATTTTATGGTATGAAAAGAAAATTACCAGTAATGGGCAAACTATTAATAAAAGATATTATGTTGTAATTGAAGATTACATAAAGCAACGGATCGTTTGGGAAGTTTTAGGAAGAATGTGTCATTTAATACAGGATATGACATTACCCGCACACGCTCATGGTGATGTACACTGGCCAGAAGGAGAATGTTATGAAGACTGGACAGGTCAGCAAAATAATTATCAAAATTACAACAGGTATACAGCCGGTTCATTTATTGATCCATATACAAATTCTTATGGTGATCCCGTAAGGTATCTATACTATATTGCGAACCAATTAGGTGATTTCTGGCCCAGCAAGCCGGAATGTTATTCTGAACCCCCTCAATGGTATGGTGATATAGGAACTTACAACAGTATAAATGGACAAGGAACTTATCCCATTCTTCAAAGCTGGTATCAGGCTTTGGGAACACCACCAAATTCTGTAAATCCTTCAACGCAGGCAAATTCAAACCTGAATAAGGCAATTAGTTTAACTGCAAGTCTTCTGTATTGGTTTGCAATAGAAGCACAATTACAGCAGATAAATCCTGTACCTACAAATTTTCATTTGGCTGTACTGCCTCCTGACCGAATAGTATATAAAGGAACTCAGGGGCAGATCATTCCCTATGCAAACGGAATTAATTACTGGTTTGAATTCCAATACAGAAGATGCAACTGGCCCCCGCCAAATGGTGAATGGTATGGTGTTAATAACCCTCTTCATGGAGTGTATTATGCTGATAGTCCAGGCAGATTTGTTGTTGTAAACCAAAACTATAGCGGACAATCATGTTCAGAAGGTGATTTACCGGTCCCGCAGTATCCTATTTATGCCAAGGTAAGAGCATGCTCCAATGGAGGGTGCACCGGATTTCTTGGCGAATATTTAATTATGTCCAGTCAATATTCTCCACATGGCTGTCCGTATGTGTTTAATATAAATGATGATTCAGTATTTGCAGGGGAAAACAATATTCTGCACAAATCAAAATTTCCTGAAAATTTAAATCAGGATATTACAGATAAATATTTAATAAAGAATACGCCGGCTGTAATTGATGATAAATATGTAATAGTTTTATCAGAAGCCGATAATGATATAGATCAATACGACCAAATCAAACTCCTGGCAATTGATCATCCTCAGAATACAAAAATAGGTGTCACAGAAGATAATGACATAATTATGTATGACAGCACACAGGTAATCAGTTCAAATTTCGCTCTCAGGAATTCAATTGAAGACATAACCCAGGCAATTCAGTATGACCCGGATGTGAGGGCAAACGAGGAACTCGTTGGCGATACTCTTGATCATTTGGATATACAGTTTTCGGAAAGCAACTGGGGAACTTATGCAATCATCACAGAAATGGAAGGTGACAGAATATATCCTTATCCAGTGGCAAAAGACTGGGCCGGAAATATTTCAATTACATCACAGGATGCAGTACTTTTTACAAAATCCATTTCAAGAAGAGAATATTTATCGGAAAATATCATTCCGCTTAATCTGCAGGGTGGTGATATAAGCATGGAACTAAAGTTTGATATGCTGAAAAACTATCATGCGAATTATATTGCTGTAGTTCCGTACTCTACTTCAGGATTTACTGTTACTGAATTGCCGATATATAAATCGGAAGTAATTGATGAAGTTGGCAGATATGAAAGTGATATATTAAAACTTACAGATAATGATGCAAACTATTTAACGTTGGATAATACATCACAGCTATTCCTGCATTTTAATACTTCAGCAAGCGGTTCAAATAAACAGGGGCCAACTTTAAAAAGGAGCTTTATTCTCGAAGTAAACGGCAAATATTATTCCGATACAAGTCTTGCTCTAAACAGCAAAACTGAAAAAAAAGAAAATGTCATTCCTGAGAGAATAAAATTATATTCAAATTATCCTAATCCGTTCAATCCAAAAACAATCATAAAATTTGAGATCTCAAAACCCGAAGATGTTGAACTAAAGATATATAATTCTTTAGGTCAGCTTGTTAATACATTAATTAACAGCAGGCTAACGGCAGGTACTCATAATGTTGAATTTGACGGATCAAATTTACCCAGTGGCGTATATTTTTATACCTTAAGGACAAATAACTTCACTGAATCAAGAAAGATGGTACTGATAAAATAGTACCGGTCAAATACTATTAATCTAACCGGTTCATTGAAACTAACATACATTCAATGAACCGGATTTTTTTAAAAAACAATTTCCAGCAGTCAATTAAAAAAATAACCGGTATATACTATAACGAGAGAATGATTTTAATAATATTCTAAAATAATGAGAAGATATTAATGAAAGATTCAAGATGTTTAATTCAATAGGTCAGAAAGTTGCAGTAATGATTGACGTTATTACAAAAGCAGGTTCATACCAGAAGGTATTTAACACAGCAGGGCTGCAAAGCAGAATTTAATTCTATAAATCCACAGCAGATGGCTTCAGTTATGTAAGAAAAATGTCACATATAAAATGGTTCACAATTGAGCAGGTCAAAAATACTATTTTCCTTATTTTTCTGTTGTTTTTTTGATTTTTCTTAATGATTATTGTACAGCTTAAAAATTTATTTTCAAGCGGAGGTAATTGCGGGTTAACAAATGCTCTATTTTTATGAAATGGAGCTTATATGTTAGCCCGTATCTTTTTATCCCGCATAATTGATCCTTATTTCCACATTCTCAAAAAAACCACGAAACTTTTTACCCCAATTGAGATTTAATTTGTAATACTATATATCACTATAATATTTAATATTACAAAATTATATCAGAATAAATAGAACAGGCAAACAAAAATACTTCGCTTTTCCCGATTCTGCTGGTAAACTTTATGGGTACGCTGGGTTTCAGTATCGTATTACCGTTCCTGGTATTCCTGGTTACGCAGTTTGGAGGTAATGCGATAATTTACGGATTGATCGGGGCAGTATACCCCTTGTTCCAGCTCTTTGGCGCGTCAATACTTGGTAAGTGGTCTGATATTTACGGAAGAAAGAAAATTCTTTTCTTAAGCCAGGCGGGTACTGTTGCAGGCTGGCTGATATTTCTTGCATCTGCTGTGGTGCCGTTAACGGTTCTGTTTTCATTTGATACAGCGCTGCTTGGTGTATTTTCAATTACTATACCGCTTATCTTTGTGTTCGCGGCAAGAGCAATTGACGGGCTGACAGGAGGTAACATTTCAGTTGCAAACGCTTACCTTGCGGATATAACCGATGAAAAAAGCATGAATAAGAACTTCGGAAAAATGTCTGTATCATCAAACCTTGGTTTTATCGCCGGGCCCGCTTTAGCGGGCCTGCTGGGTTCAACTTCATACGGATATGTTGTACCGATAGTTGCAGCACTGGTGTTATCAGCGGTGACACTTGTATTGATACAGTTTTACCTGCCTGATACCGGCGTGAAACAGTACACCGAAAAACCTGATGACATAAAAAAAGTACTGGGGTTTGAAGGTAAGGAATGTTTTAAAATTGAGGGTGAAGCAAATGCTTCGAAATCTAAAATACTTGATATACCAAATATTAAATTTATTTTTGTGATCTATTTTTTGATATTTCTTGGTTTTAATTTCTATTATACCTCGTTTCCTGTTCATGCAATTGAAAAGCTCGGGTGGACAGTTGGTGAAATGGGAGTATACTTTTCTGTATTAAGTGTTCTTATGGTTATTGTCC